>JACWAC010000041.1 GCA_014874235.1 Thermoplasmatales archaeon | reverse complement strand
GTCTTGGCCTGATCTGTGTAGACGCTCAGCCGCTTGAGTTCACCTGAAAGAGATACGTATTCCCTTTCCCAGCCATCCGGAATCACCTCATTCGGAAAGAAAGCAGGAAGATCAAACGACATCCTGTCGCACCTGTAGCTTTCTATAATTTCTATGGGATTGGGTGAGAGATCGGTGAACGTCCATCTGTCCCCCGTTCTCACTCTGGAAGGATCAGAATGCACTGTTTCAACTTCACCAACTTCCCTTATGACACGACTATCCAACGCATTCCCGTTTATCAGTTCCAGGTTGCTCAGTTTCATCGTCTCTTTTTTCTTTCTTAGAGCTGCAAATCTCTCGACGTCATTCTCTACCGCGATCACCTTATCGAACTTAGCTGCAAAGCTTAGTGCTTGAATGCCGATCCCAGTACCTAGATCCGCAATCGTCTTAGATTTCAGTCTCTCTGCCTTGTAATTCGCGATGATAAGTGGAGTGCTCATTCTGAAACCTTCTTCGTCGTAAGTCAATTTGTCTTTGAGTTGTTTTTTGATCTCTGTCATGGTTCCTTCTAAAGAATCTCTAGGGGATCCGTCCTCAAGAAATTACCGTCTGAATTCGTGTAAGGGCGAATGCAGTTCAAATCTATCTGAATTTTTCTCAGCGAGCTGGTTCATTCTTCATCAACAAAGCGCTCTCCCTTTCCAACCAAGCCCTTCACCATCACAAAACCCTCAGACGTTGAGGTTTTGAAGTCACTTACCCCATAGACTTTGAGGAAACACTTGATGGCCTCAGCCGTCACCTTCGCAGCGCCGATACTGTAGCCCGTACCGATCAATAGGAGTTCTACCTCATTTCCCTCCTTCTTTAACTCCATTTTGGTCAATGGGCTAAAGATTGAGTATTCCTTGAATTCTTGAGATAGCTTATCTATATCCGGAACCACGGTTTTGAAGAATTCACCGGTAATCCTACCTGCTTCACACCAAGCTTCTGTAACTTTTTCTTGAGAACTGGTCAGAGACATGCTGAGAGTAGTATCGAGAAGCAGACTCGGTACTGGCACCGCGTTAATAGATTTTGTCACTTCTAGAAACCTCACGAACCGTATCAGCTGGCTCCTGGATATTCCCATTTCCTTGAGATGAAGATAGAGGTCGACTGACTCCGTAATCACGGAGCTAATTGTCTTTCCGTCCTCATCCGCGGAATCCTGAATCTTCTTCGCCATCTCGTTGGTGAGGGAAATGTTTAGCCTTGCCATCCTAGGTTCGGAATACTAGTGAGTATAAATGTGTTCGCTTGCGCAGAGGTGTGATTGGTGGTGCGTGATAAGTGATATAGGCTGTAGCAATTTTGAATTGGTGACCTAAAAATGGCATGGTTATTTACAGACCCACTTGCCGCGAATCTATATGTTGTTGGAATTATGTTCTTTGCATTTGGATCCTACGCGGTATATAGGTTTCTACTGAACAAGAACAATCCCGAAGTGAATACGGGATTTGCCTATCTTGCAATGGGAACCGGAATTTATGCACTATTTTACGGAATACTCTACAGCGTAATAGTACCAACTCCCTTCACAGTTGCTGACGGAGAACTCTTCGGGGACCCGATGATCATACTGGGTATAGCCTCAATCATAACCGGCGTTATCATGATCAAAAGGGTGAGCCTTGCTTTCGTAAGCATTTTCACCTTCTTTGGTGGGATACTTGGAGTAACATACGGAATAGATGGATACAAGCTTGGAATGTCAGCACCGCTTGAACTTCTCCTAATGTATCTGGCAGCTGGAATCGGAGGAATGCTGCTCGTTCCACTGGTAATAGTACCAAACAAGAAAGTGGTTGCAATAACGGCAATACTCGTAGCAATAGCTTTCTTCGCAGTAGCAATAGAGACGCTATACATCGGAACTTCGGCAATTGGCGGACATCTGGTTGACTTCGCGAAAGCGAGGGCCTAAATTTTTTCTTTTTTATGCAAACGCTGCTGGTCTCCTGTCCAAAGTGCGGATTCAAGGATTTCGCAGTAGAGGAGCCAGCGGCAATTACCTATAAGTGTTTTCTTAGAATTCCATTCGTTTGCAAAAAGTGCGGTTACAAGGGAGACATCAAGGTCATAAAAGACGAAGGAAATGAGATAGAGATACTAGTCGAATAGTTACAGAATTCATTACACTGTAAACTGAAGTAACTCATAATTGGATAAAGAATTTAATCGAAAGATTTATCATCAAAACTCATTTAACTTTTATATGGTACTTAAGAAAGTGGAGATCATTGTGGTAGCAATGGTCGTAACACTTTCTTCGATAGCGGCTGCAAGTGCCATTGTTGGGACCCTTTCCTCTGCCAATAACACGCTGCAATATCCTAGTCCCATCACCCCTCCCCCGGGGAGCTTTGCATACGTTTCAGAATTCGCACCTGGGAGCAAGTATGCGGATTTCGGCTGGAGCATGATAAGAGGAAATTTGCCGCCTCTCGTGACGGACGCCCAGAATTATTACGGAGAGCCTTCCCTGGCGGTATCAAACGGAACAGCATTATTTTCCAACAGGAATGTCACAACGGGAGATCAATCAGTTTCTTTTCAATTTGCAATAAATGCCCAGGTAGGAAACGGCACTTTTGCGGTTACAAACAGTAGCGGCGATTCAATCGTTTGGGTTTCGGTGAATGGGAGCAATATTTCAGTGGGGGCAGTCGATTCGAATTCTTCTTTCTTTGGGCCGATTCCGACCGGTTCCACAGTCGATAATGGCTGGACTCTGGTCAGTGGGAATCTCTACAACGCGAGCAATAGAAGTGTCAGGGGATGGATTCTGCAAGTCTTTGTGGACAGAACGGTATCGGTTTTTGCAAACATCAGCGCACCGATGGGATACTCCTATGGAGGAATAGAGCTAATGTCCTCTGGCGGCACCGTATTTTTCACTGGAATAATTTTTTCTACTGACAAAATGACGGAATTTATTCCTGGATACAACAACATGGAAGGTTATGGCCAAGGCTCTGGATTTGTAGTAAATCTCCTGAAACCTTTTACGATTCTCCACGCGAATTTCATTCTATACAACTGGTCTGTCACTAGGTATTCAACCCTGAGTTTCCAAATAAATGCAATGAATCTTACTGGTGCGATGAACCCGACTGCCAAGGGATTCTTCCAGCTAGGAGTCGATCTTGATCCGAATGGAAAGATTGCACCTTGGTATGTAGGGGGAAACAATGCAATTGCCGTGTATTTCAAGAATTACGTCAGCCCGGACTTCATGCCGGGTTTCGCTACTCCCAACGGAACTCTCCTAGGACTCACCATTCAGTACATCCCTCAGGAGAAACTGGTTTTCCTCCAGATAATAGACTATAACGTGAGCGGAAAAGCGAGATTCTGGAATACAACTGTACCATATATTGGCCCGGATTTCTATGCTACTTACACGCAGCTCGAGGCTTCGTCTCTGGACCAATCTCTGCTAGGAGACTACAGGTTCAACGGTACGGTATTCAACATTAGCTACGGATCCGACATCTCCGGTATGGTGCCCCTGAACAACAGCTATATGCTGCCATTCTCAATAGACACTCCAGCAACGTGGAGCCTCACTTATTACAGCGACGCTAGTGCTGGTTACAGACAAGTCGATTGAGTTAAAAATGCAGTATCTGGAATTGTGCACTTGACAAATCAGTGATTCATATCTGAATTGTTCAGTTCGAACCTGATGCTACCAATTGTGTCGTTTAGGTTTACCACTTCATATCTTACTCTCTTCTCTGTGATTGCATCCCTCACTCTTCTTTCCCTTTTTATCAGACCGGATGATTCACCGCTCTTTATCTCCAGAAAGATTACTTCCACGTCCCCCGTATCGTCACTCAACCCCTTGAAAGCAACGAAATCAACCGGTGTCCCGAGGTGTCTGAAATCTTTGAGATTGATTCCAAATCTATTTGACAACAGAACAGGAGAGAACTCTTCACCAATTTTTCCCAAGAGAGTGTTGATGGATTTCTGAATCGCATCTTCTCTGATCTTCTTTTCTTCCTGTTTCTTCCAGGTTTCTAGCTGGACCTGGTAGTCCTTCTTGATTGTATCGGTTATCTGTGTCCTCATCGAGTTGGTGCTAGTTTCGGCCCATTGATTGAAGAGCTTCTGAGCCAGTTCTTGTGCAGATTTTTGGCTCCTGACTCTCTCTTGCTCAAATAGGATTCTGATTCGTGAAATTCTTCTTTCAAATATGAAGCTGATAATCAGTATGATTACGATGGAAACTAGGACTATCCCAATTACCAAGTCGTCAGAAACGGTCATCGCTGGACAATATAATCGAATCTAAAAAGATTTAACTATAGTGTTTCTGAAGGGCTATGGCGAAGATGTCTCCGTGGGAAAAGTTCTTCGTGAATAGAAGAGGGGAGGGTTCCTTCAATAGATTGATTTCCAAGATGGCCTATTCGGGCGTGGTGAGAATTGGAAACTCTTCGAGGGTTTTGGAACTGGGCGGAGGAAAGGGAACTTTTTCTTCGCTGTTGTACGAGAGATACCACCCAAAGATCGTATTCCTGACGGACTATGATCAGGATCAGGTTAATCTGGCACGGAATTACCTGGTAAACAAGTTTGGAAAAATACCAGATGATCTCGTCCTGCAACAAGCGGATGCTTCTCATCTGAAATATGAGGATGATAGCTTTGATGTGGTAGTTGCAAGGATGATCCTTCACCACCTTGGAGAACTGAAAGATATCTATTCAGGATTGGATGAAATTAACAGAGTACTGCTTCCTGGCGGAGTCTTCGTGTACGTGGAATTCGCACACAAACGGGAAATTAGGAAGCATTTAGCAGAACTCGGTTTCAACGTCCACTTCAGGAAAGGCTTACACAGTGAGACTGTCATTGCAGTCAAACGGGAACAAATTTCCGTCGAAGCAAAGACAAATAAGGCAATCTAGAGTGCTTTTGGCGGATTATATTTACACAGTTTTCTTAGGATTGCCGTAAGTCATCACAGGAGATATGTCCATGTATATCCTGTGGTCTTCGATCATATTCCCCCTATACTTCAGCACACTGACTGCCGGAAGGGAGATAATCTTTCCATCTTTCATTGTGTAGTTTGCTATAGCCTCGACGGCGTATTCTTCATCCCTCGTATAGATACCCTTGATATCGTGCTTCAGTCCATCTATCTTAGAGAAAAGATAGTTCAAGTTAGTTACTACTGGCTCTCTTCCTGTCGTGAGATCACCGTTTGAAAATTTAAACTTCGCATCGGTGCTCAACAGTTCTGAGAATGCTACTGCATTCATCTGGTCTGCAATCTTAAAGACTTTTTCCACATCCTTCGTCATATCACTTCATTTCAAGAGAAAGTTAAATACTTCGTTGTACGGTTTGAATTCTGCCCAAGAAGTTGGCAAACTGAAAGAATGGCTATCTAGGAGTTCACTTCGATGCTATGGCGTCTATTTCTAAAAGCACCTCATTGCTCACGAACCCGGTTACAACAGTCGTTCTTGTGGGAGGATTATTTACGAAGTGTTTGGAATACAACTCATTCAATTTTGGAAAATCCTCCTTCTTTGACAGGTATACCGTAGTCCTTACAATATTTTCAAGGCCCAATCCTCCTGCGTTCAGAATTTTGTTTATCTTTGACATTATGTTCTCAAATTGCTCTTCCAGATTCTGTGTTTTGTTGGGGAGTGTGCCTACCTGTCCGGATAAGAAAAGGAGGTTTCCGGTTGAAATAGCGTGAGAGTAAGGTCCTGCCTTCGATATTTCTGGTACGTTTATTGTTTTGGCCATGTTTAGCTCTAATGAATCGCAGTATATACTTTTGACTCGTTAAGCGGCATTGCGATCGATAAGGGACCGCAAACCTAACTGACTGTTGGACAGTTATACCTTGATAAATGGGTATCTCCATCGGGCATTATCTGATTTAGAAAGGGGAGCTAAGAGTCTATGATTGGGAACATCGGGAACCTCGAATAAAAGCCATTCTGTAATCGTGGACCACAATTTCAATTTATTAATGTTATGTTGCCTGCTTCCTAAAGAAAGTTTTAAAAGAGAATTTCGACGAGAGAGGGAATCATGAAGACGTACAAACCTCATAACAGGAGAATATGGGGCAGCAAAAGGGGAAAAAAGACACGAAGAGTTTTCCCCTCAGGGGAGGAAAGAATCGGTGATTACTTCGAAAAAAACCGTACGACTGCAGTCGCTGCCTTTAACTTAGGAAACCAGATTCTAAAATGACATACCAAGTTCACCCGTGTATGATGGAAATTCGAAACTCTCTCTTGTCCAAGTTGACACTCTAGAATTTTTTATCATTTATGCATTGAGTTCGACAATCTTGCTACCTAATTTGTCTTTGATTAATTCACTACCAATAAACCATTAGTTAGCGAAGTATGAAGTCCTAGAAAGCACCTCTTCAATACGTCTCAGAGATGGGGCTGCCCGGATTTGGACCGGGGTCACAGACTCCCAAAGCCCGTAGGATACCAAGCTACCCCACAGCCCCTTCCAACCCCATTTTCATACGGTTTATATCCCTTTCCTTACCCTTAGCATTCCGTCTTTTCTTCAACCAGCCGGACTACGGAATCCAATACTTCTCTCATATTCTTGTCTGCATTTACCTCCTCCCCGAAACAGAATTCAGTTGTCTTCTGGAATGCCAAACGAGTAGCCTCTTCCCCTAGTACTACATTTCTGGAGGCATCTCTACGTATGCACTCCTCTATCGAAACAGAGAGCGTGATCACCACACCCTTAAACTCCTTTAACAGCCGCTCCAGACTCAGGATTGCACTCTTGTAATAAAAATTACCGTCGATGATAACAGGCACTCCTTTTTTAAGTTGCTTCAGGGATTCTGAAGCTGCAATCTCATTCGCTTTCAGGAAACTACTCTCCAAGATGTATACTTCTCCCCACTCCTCAAGATTGAATTTGTAGAGGATGTCATCTATCGAGATGTTGTGAGCATTGCAGACCTTGGCAAGTCCCTTAGAAATAGTTGTTTTTCCGGCTCCTAATGGACCCCTGAGTATTACGTAGAAAGCACTCTTCACCTTCCAATCATCCTCTGATTACTCCAACACCGTTGCTTAACAGCACAAGCCATTAAAATTATTTACTAATTGTCTCTTCTACAATCATGAACTGTGAATTGTGTGGAAAGGTGATGGATCGTTACCACGAGGTCATAATCGATGGAGTGACAATGAAAGTCTGTCACGACTGTGCAAAATACGGCAAAGAAGTCACCAAGAGACCCGTTACAGTTCAGAGAGAACCGGTGTCTCGTAACATACCTAGACAGAATTTTGTTCACGTGCCTCCTCCCCCACCACCAAGAAGAAAGACTGTCAACAGCACCGAAGATTCTGACGAGCCAATAATAGACTTCGGAAAACTCATCAAGAAGAGGAGAGAAGAAATGGGCCTTTCCCAGGAAGAACTGGCGAACAAACTGCAGGAAAAGAAGAACCTTGTTGCAAAAATTGAGAGGGAAGAAATAAAGCCTGATAAACACACGGCCAGGAAGATAGAGAAGATAATGGGAGTAAAGGTCATTGAGAAAGTTCAGTGAAACTCTCCAAACTCACTGGTCCTTTTCATTAGATAGCTCATTCGGTGGAAGTGACTTCATTGGGGGAAACAGTATTACTTCTTTGATAGACGTTTGATTTGTGAATATCATCGTTGGTCTGTCTATGGATATTCCTATCCCTGCCGTCGGAGGCATGCCGTACTCCATTGCGTCCAGGAATTCCTCGTCAAAAGGCGGCGCCTCTTCGTCTCCTTTTTTCCGTTCCCTTTCCTGGTCATCGAACATCTTCCTCTGGTACGTTGGATCGGTGAGTTCTGAGTAGGAGTTGGCAACTTCCATTCTTCCACAGTACAGTTCAAACCTCTCGGCACGCAACGGATTTCCCCTCTTGATTTTCGTAAGGGGACACATGTATGCCGGGAAATCCAAGACGAAAGTTGGTTGGTAAGTCTTGTTCTTCAAGTATTTGTCGAATAACGAATCCGCCACGTGATATGGGTCCGGATGCTTTAGACCAAGTAGCTCAGCGTCGTTGAGTTTCCGGGCTTCTTCATCAGACATTGTCGAAACATCTATTCCGGTTATCTTCTTCAATTCCTCCACCCAGTACATTCGTGCAAAAGGGGGCGTGAAATCAATTGTCTCACCCTGATACTCTATCTTCATACCCCCGAACGTCTTGAGGGCGAAAGAGCTCAACATCTCCTCCATCATCTTCATGAAAGTTTCGTAGTCGCTGTAAGCTTCGTAGTATTCTATTTGAGTGAACTCTGGATTGTGGATGGTATCAGCATCCTCGTTCCTGAAATCTTTGGAGATCTCATAAACCCGTTCCGCTCCGCCTATTATCAATCTCTTAAGATACAGCTCATCAGAAATTCTGAGGTACATCTGTTTATCGTCTAACGTGTGGTATGTGGTCTTGAACGGTTTCGCTTTTGCGCCACCGTAGACGTCCTGTAGAATGGGAGTCTCAACTTCAATTGCCCCCCTCGAATCAAGGACGTCTCGCACGTGCCTCATGAATTTTGACCTGGTCTCGAACGTTTTGAGGACCTCCTGGTTCATCATCAGGTCCACGTGCCGATATCTGTACCTTGCTTCTGTATCCGTCAGCCCCTGCCACTTGTTAGGCAGAGTCCTCAGCGTTTTAGAGAGCATGGTAATCTCCCTTGCACCTACACTGATCTCTCCCCTCTTGCTTTTCATGACGACCCCCTTTATTCCGAGAGTATCACCTATCGAGGAGTTTGTCAGTACGAGGAGAGATTTCTCGTCGAGTTCGTTGTTTCTGATCAGACCCTGTATTCTTCCTGACCTGTCCTGAATATCGATGAAAGTTATTCCTCCCATCTGTCGTAACTGCATTGCCCTCCCTGCGATGCTGACCTCCTTGCCCTCCAACTCAGCAAAACTTTCCTTTATCTCCTTAGCGTGGTGGGTAACACTGTAAGAATATGGATACGGTTCGATCCCCCCATTCCTGAGAGCTTTGATACTCTCCAATTTTGCTTCATCTATTGAGGAAATGTTATCACCTCTGTCAAATGATCCTATCTCCACGTTTGATTTTACTTGCCTTCAAGGCAGTAATGCAAGATCGGATCTAAACATCACTTCAACAGCCTTGCCCTTATGAGAGCTCTCATTGGAACTCCATCGATCTCATCTTTGGTTGTCTTGTTCGTGAGGACAACTACGAGAATTGGATTTCCCTTCTCCTTCTTAACGGCACTCACAGCCTTTGAAAGGGTATCGCCTGTACTTACGACATCGTCGACCAGAACCACGTTCTTGCCTGAGATGCTTGCGTAGTTGCTCGAGAAAGTCCCCTCTCCCTTCGTTGTTATGGACCTGTAAATTCCCAGTTCTGTTCCCAGGATGTCGGATACGAATGTTGCGTACGGAATTCCGTTGATGGTTATGCCCACGATCGTGTCGATGTCCTTTTCCAGTCTGTGAGTTTCCTCCTCTATCATGTCGGCCATTATCTCCGCAACGTTGTATATCCTGTTTGAGTAGACTCCTATGCTCCTCCATCCTATCTTGACGTCTCCTGGAGCCTTTTCTATCTTGGATTCGCCGCTGAGCAACCATATTATGGTGTTAAGGGAAAGGTGCATCTCCGTCGCTATATCTTTATCGTTCATCCCTTTCTGTTTTAGCTGTTTTGCAGTTTCTGCTAGTTCTTCAATACTCTTCATTTTTTATCACCAATCAGCACTCATAGGGGTCATCACAGCCTAAGCTCAGGTGACCCTATTTTCATCACAGTTTCTAATATGCAATATGAATATATACTCTTTCTGAGGCAAAATATAGACAAAAAAGGCTTTCCGAGCTACTTTCTCGGCATCTGCAAAATTCTCACTTGTTTTATGTGTTATGATAGAAATTTGAGATCACCA
>JACWAC010000040.1 GCA_014874235.1 Thermoplasmatales archaeon | reverse complement strand
CCGCTGATCGGGCTCGGACCGATGACCTCCCGGTTAACAGCCGGGTGCTCTACCAACTAAGCTACAGCGGCTAAAAGGCTTATGAATCGCTTGTAATAATATTTTCCGATATTTGATAAGACTTTTGTAATGCTCATCTAACTATGGCAAAGTATACCTGTAAAATAGATATTCCCACTTTTGAGGAGATCGGATGTCTGAGCAAATGATAGAGAATTTTCTGATGGAAAATGGAAACATTAAGTTCGGCAAGTTCACGTTGGCATCAGGAAAAGTATCTGACTATTATGTGGATGTCAAGAGCGCCCTTCTCAATCCAACGTTTCTGAAGGAGATATCTAGGAGAGCTGCACCTTTTATCACAGGAGAAAGGATAGCTTGCGTGGAACTCGGAGCTGTTCCTCTGGGAGTCGCAGTTTCCCTTGAAACCGGTAAGGAACTAATTATAATCAGGAAGGAGAAGAAGGAGCATGGGTTAGAGAAGTTGTTCGAGGGAAAAGTCGAGATGGGTGAAACTATAACCTTTGTGGAGGACGTCACAACAACAGGCGGAACTCTTCTAAGGGCCATCACAAAGCTCAACGAAATGCACCTCAGGACCGACAGGGTCATTGTGGTGGTCGACAGGAAAGAGGGTGCAAAGGAAGCTCTGGAGTACGAAGGAGTCGAGTTGATCAGTCTTGTTGATATCGACAAACTCCGATAGCCGATTATTTAAATATTTGGTTTATCTTATTCCCTGAGGACAAGTAATGGACAGGAGACCGGGCATAATAGCTTCTATCATCAGATTCGCGTCTAGAGTAGGCTATACCATAATAGCGGCGGACGAGAGTCTTTCATACACCTTCGATCTGATTTTGAGGAACGATAGCCAAATGATAGTCATCAAGGTGATGAACAACGTTGGACTCCTGACGGAAGAGACATCAAAGTCCATGATGGCCATCTCGAAATTTCTTGAAGCCCATCCTCTCATTATTGGTGTGAGCAACAGGGATGAAAGGATCGAGGACGGAGTCGTTTACAGTAGGTACTCCCTGCCGATAGTATCTCCCCTGACCCTGATTTCCTATCTGAAAGAGGGCGAGGAACCAAGCGTAAGGGCTGGCCCGGGAGGCTTCTACGTTGAAATAGATGCCGAGAAGCTAAGAAAGATCAGAGAACAGAGGTCGCTGTCACTGGGAGAAATAGCGAGCGCGATAGGAACCACGAGAAGGACTGTGTTGATGTACCAGTCAGGTATGTCGGCTTCCATTGACATAGCACTGAAGATGGAAGAGTTCCTGGGGGAAGAGATAATGGAATACGTTTCATTTCTCTGGAACGTCGAGAGAGAACAGTTCACTACCGGTTTCAGGAAGATGCGGGAATTCGAGAGAATGGTCAACCAGGAAATCAGCAGAAAGGGTTTCGAAATATATCCCATAAGAAGGTCGATTGTTAATTTCCTGATGGAAGATTCTGAATCCTCTTATCTCGGCGGAATAGAAGAGGAAATGGCAATGGTGGAAAGGAAAATTGAGTATCTGAGTGAACTATCCAAAATGTGTGACAAGGAGGGTCTCCTGATCGTCAAGAAGTCAGTCGAAAAACCGAAAAGATATAAGATTCCGATCATTTCATACTCCGAGCTCGAACGGTTCGAGGACAAGGAAGAACTGAAAGGAGTGATCAAGGAGAGACGAAACAGTTGAAAGCCGAGTTCGACGGGCAAAGTAGAATTCTCTTGTTGGGAATAAACAAGGCACTGAAGGATTCAGGGATGCTGGTTGAACAGGTTTTGACTGCAGGCGACTTTGATTCTATCCTGTTATCCGTCACGGAGGAAGAAATCCAGGGGTTGAGGGAATACATCAAGACTCCGGTTGAGGTGGAGATGGACGACGTCGAGATCATTTACGAATACTTTATGCAAAAATTCGGGGAGACATCCATCCCGCCGGAGGCGTACGTTTCAGCGATAAAGATAGCAGATCAGAAGGGACTGGAAGTGAGAGGAATAGACATTCCCTCAGGTATATATGAAGATATTTTTGTGGAAAACGTTCAGCTTACCGACATGATACTACTAAGTTTCAGGAGGAGGCGACTCCTGAGGAGAAGATGGAACTTTTCTGACCCGGAGTCCTTCAGCAGCGAGTGGGATTCCTACCTAAACAAGGGCGGATACATGAAGATCGAGAAGGAAAGGGCAAAGCACATGGCTGCTGAGATAGCAGCCAAGAAAAAGGGTAACACAATAGTCATCGTTGAATCAGAGAGGTTCAACGATCTGCTCAACGACCTGAATAGTACTCTCCAAGGATATAAAGTTCAGAAGACCGTGGAAGAGATGACGCTGGTTTAGTCAGGAAGACTCTCCTGAAGTGTTTCCTGAATTCCTTTCTGGATTCTTCCGTGAGGTCACCCTGCAGTGTTTTGACAAGCGTCTTCCCGTTCCTCGTTAAAACGTGTTCACAAATCTCCAAGATTCGTTTTGCAATGAAGTACGAATTGGCCTGATCTCTGGAATGGTCCCCGCTGGTGTGCATCAGAATGTCCGAAAGAACCAGGTCATACCCATCAGAGGAAAATTCCAGTATCTTAGTCCAGATATCGTCTTGAAATATGTCGCCCTTGACGAAGTATACGTTCTCAATTCTCCTCATGGGGATGATGTCCAAGGCTACGTTAATACCACCTTGGTTCACCAGCGAGGAATACTGGCTCCACCCTCCCGGTGACGCGCCAAGGTCCAGTATTCTTATCCCGTCCTCTATTATGGAGAATTTCTCATCCATCTGCTTCAGCTTGTATACAGCCCGGCTCCTGAACCCCTCCGTCTTGGCCCTCTTATAGTAGGTCTCGGATCTTCGTTTCTTAATCCAGGACATTTGAAATTTACTTTACGATCTTTTCATAGGCTTCTTTCTTCATCAGGTTGTTTACCTCGTTTGGATCAGACATCTTGAGCTTCACTATCCAGGCATCGTACGGATTCTTGTTTATCTCCTCTGGGGTCTTCTCAAGGGTCTTGTTCACTTCGACAACCTTTCCATTTATGGGAGAATAGAAGTCTTCTGCCGATTTCACGCTTTCAACTGTGCCAACAATTTCGCCTTTCTTTATGCTGGCCCCAATCTTTGGAAAATCAACGTAGACTATATCAGACATCTGATTCTGCGCAAAGTCTGTTATTCCAATTGACGCAATTTCACCGTCTACTTTCAGCCATTCATGGGTTTTTGTGTAGTATAGACCGTCCTTAACGATCATAATCCGAGAGTTGACAGAGGGCAAAAAGTTTTGCGGCAGGTTTTATTAAAAGCACGTGAGAAGTTTCATAGCCATTAACCTCCCCGCCAACGACCAACTCGTCAGGTTACTCGCCGAAAACGGGCCAACTGGGAGATCGGTTGAAGGGAAAAACCTGCACCTGACGCTCAAATTCCTGGGGGATATAAGGGAAGTGGATGGTGTAAGGAGGAGTCTAAAAGAAATCAGGTTTTCGAAGTTTTCGATCACTCTAAAGGGAATGGGTGCCTTCCCGAATCCCACAAGTGGAAGAGTACTCTTTGTAAGGGCATTTCCAGAGAACCTGCTCAAGGAGCTTGCGGCCGAAGTCGATTCCAAAACAAGGGATATACCCCTGGATCATCCTTTCGATCCGCACATAACAATACTTAGAGCGAAGGGCAGAAGAAACTTCTCGGATGTGATCTCAAAGTTCGAGGGTACCGTTTTCTTGGAACAGGAAGTGACTTCTTTCTCGTTGTTTGAATCGATACTGAGACCTACCGGTCCAATCTACAACGAAATTCAGAAGTATCAACTGATATAGTTGACTTCTCCTTTCTCCTGCTTCTCCTTCTCCTCTGTCTGTTCAATCACATCGATATAGAGAATGGTAGTGACCGGGACGATTCTCAGCTTCTCTTCTTTGCCTTCTCCAATGTTAAGCAGAATGGCCGGTTCCTCTCCCATCGTGAGGAATCCCTCTAGTATTCCCTCAGAAATCACGTTCTCCTCTTTTGAGCTGGCTGAAACTATCTTGTATCTCGATCCCTTTGTAAGGTGTGTCATCATTGCAAATCACTCAATCATTGTCTGGATATTCTCGACCCTCTTCCTGTAGTTGTCCATTGCCATCTTCACATTTGATTCGACGAAACTCCAGGCAAGAGAGAGGGAATTGTACCGCATAACATATCCTTTTTCCTTCCCCAGCTGGACTTCCTGAACGATCTCCAGGCCCTTCAGTCTGTTAAGGTGTCTGTAAAGGGTAGGTTTGGTTGTATCAAGGTAGGTCATTAGCTCGTTCACCGGCCATGTCTTATCGGCACGCAGAAGAAACACTTCCTTGAATAGTCTGAAAGGAACGCTATCCCTTACTGCTTCAAGACTGAATTCCCCTCTTTCCTCGAGATATCCAATGTCGAAAAGGAACTCGGATAGGAGCCTATCAATGTCATTTCCTGTCGAAGCATTCTTAAGTTTGACCTGGAGTTCAAACATGAATGCTCTATTTTTTTGATATTCTTATTCTTTTCTTGAGGATCCACTTTCAAAAATTCGGGGGTAAAGCTGATACATCTTACCAGCAACAGTACAAAATTCTTATATAACTCATTTTTCTTCCTCAATTGACCTCTGAGGAGGACTAGTTAAATTTGACCGAGGAAGATAACGAAGATTCAGACCCAGGCGGCACGACCGTTTTTCGTGTCACTTGTTTAGATGACGTGTTCGGTCTCACCGGAGTTTTTCAAACGCCGAGTGGACTAGACACATTGGGTATTATTGAGAGAAAAGATGCATTCTTAGAGACTGGCAACAGCACACATCCATCTATTTTGGAAATCGGTGGAGTGGTCCTATGATAGGCATGGATAGAGCTGTGATACTGGCAGAGAAGGTTTTCTCCTCCACCTATGGAAAAACCGCTCACGGACTAGTCAGATTCTCCACGAAGTACAAGATCGTTGCAGTGATCGATTCACAGCTTGTTGGATTGGATGCAGGCGAATACCTGGAGGGGAGGAACAAGGGCATTCCGATCGTGGCATCTTTGGAAGACTGTCTTATGTACGGTCCGAAATATCTCATAATAGGTGCGGCTACTGACGGAGGAATACTCCCACTCGAATACAGGAAAATTGTGAAGAAGGCAATCTCTAAGGGTATAAGCATTGTAAATGGACTTCACGATTTCATTTCTGACGATCCTGAGTTGTACAGACTAGCC
Source organism: Thermoplasmatales archaeon (assembly GCA_014874235.1). GTDB lineage: Archaea > Thermoplasmatota > Thermoplasmata > Thermoplasmatales. The sequence continues at coordinate 4,759 of JACWAC010000040.1, read as the reverse complement.
CAAGAAAAGAACGTCGAGCTCATAGATGTAAGAAAAATATTCAGGGACAGAAAGATTCCTTTCACCGGAGAAATCGAAAAAGTCAAGTCATTCAAGATTGCAGTGCTCGGAACAGACAGTGCGATCGGAAAGAGAACAACGACAATCATGCTGATGAAAGAATTGCAGAGGAGAGGCTTCACTGCAGAAATGATTGGAACGGGACAGACTTCCTGGATGCAGGGTATAGAACACACCGCAGTCATAGATGCGACTGTCAACGACTTCGTTGCCGGTGCAATAGAGAACGAAGTTGTTGAAGCCTGGAGAAAGAACACTCCGGACTTCATACTTCTAGAGGGCCAGGGTTCAGTAGTTCATCCGGCATATCCCGGAAGTTTTGAGATAATTGCTGCGGGGAGGCCGGACGCAATAATCCTTCAGGATGCACCCGGGCGAAAGCTCCTTGACGGATTCGAAAGTTACCCAATGCCGGATCCGGGGAGAGTCATAAAGATACTAGAACTGTTATCGGGAAAGAAGGTAGTTGCAGTAACCGTCAACACTCAGAACCTGACTGCACAGGAAGCGATGCAGGCGTCCCAGGAGTACGAATCCAAGTATCACATACCTGCTATCATACCGATGCTGGACATGGAAAGACTAGGAGAATTGGTGGCTGATTTTGCAAGCCAGAGGCAAATTATCATCGATTGAAAGAATAAGATTGCTCGAACCGGAACTCCGGAATGATCTTATCTCCCTTAGGTACATAGTCGATGGCGAAGAGATCCAGCTATCCTTCAGCTATGATTTCCCGATAACTGCTGACAAGCAGGATCTAAGGCTGTTATCGCTAATTCCATTGGTGAACTATTCCCTGTTCACGAGTGAGATTGAAGCAGACTTCCCGATAACGCAACAAGACTACGATTTCATCCAGAAGATGATGGTGATAAACAGCAGGGAAATCTATGTAAACAAACTGCTCAAGAGGAGAGAGTTCTACCTGGCAGAGTACATTCCGGGATCACCGAGCCTGGAAGAAGCGAGCTATTGTCCTAGAATGAACATAAGCATTGAGCCGAATTTCAGAACCACTTTCAACAACAACGGTGATGGATCTGTTGCCATCATGTCTAGTGGCGGAAAGGATAGTCTCCTGACCTATGGAATCATGAAAGAGGTCGGAGCTACCGTTTATCCAATTTTCGTAAACGAGTCCGGCGGTCACTGGAAGACGGCAAGCGTTGCATACGACTATTTCCAGGCAACTCACGAGAACACTCTCAGAATCTGGACGACCATAGACAGATTCTACAGAAGAATGAATTCAAAGGTGAAAGCTCTCAACGACAAAGCGATCACCATGTGGTCCGATACGTACCCGGTTCAACTCTTCATCTTCCCCGTCTACCTATTCTCTTCCCTTCCCTACTACAAGAAGTTCGGGATTTCGGGGGTAATGAAGGGTGACGAGTTTGATGATCCAAGAGGATTCAATCCAGAGTTTGGAGTCAGTCACTACTATGCGATATACGATCAGACTCAGTCATTCGACATAGCACTCAATGAGTACTTTCGGGGTATAGGGTATGGCATAAAGTTCTACTCAGCCCTAAGGAACATTACCGGACTGATTGAGGAGAGGATACTGTTCAACAGATATCCGGAACTCGCAAAGTTGCAGAGATCCTGCCACAGCTGTCACGACGATAACGGACAGATTGTTCCTTGCGGAAGGTGTACAAAGTGCGATGGAATTCTCCTCTTCCTGAGTGCAAATGGAATAGATCCGAGAACAATTAACTACAGGGAGCAGGATATCCAGGATTTCTCTAACACGTACATGGAAAGAGTGTTCAGGCTTGATGAAGATGAGAGGGAGCACTCAAGATTTCTCATATCCAAGGGTGAGCATGGCAAGTACAATGAGCACGTGGAAAAGATCCACGAGGATCCGGAATTCAGCAACAGCCAGTTGATCGACGAAAAGTGGAGGGGGAAGATCATGGACATACTGAAGGAATACACAAAAGGAACCACACGCCTTCAGAATGGCGAGTGGACCTAGAAGTAGAGTTTTTCAATCTCCCTTATTTCCGCAGAGTTTCTTGCCTTTGAGTAGTCGTTCAGTGGGTTCTGGTTCAGGTTTATGAACTGTATTCCCCAAGAGAATTTCGAGAGCAGTCTGAGCGCTAACTCCTTCTTTCCCAATATATAGTAAGAGGCAGCGATTGCCTCAACCGTGGAGAGCTTGTATGGCTTCCCGTAATTCACTGGATTTGCGGCGAGCATGTAAGGAAGAGACCTGGTAGACTCGGACGGAAAGTGATAGTTGTCCACGTTCTCCCACGATACGTCTATTGCTACCAGGTGCTGGCTCGAAGAATCCTCCGGCGAGAGCCTCACAGGAGAATCAGAGTAAAGTATCACACTCCTCGAGGGTATCCTGCTGATGAAAATCGCAAGGTGGAATCTTCTCAACTTTCTGGCCGTACACTTCTTGGGATCGTCTTCGCTCTTGTACAGAATCAGGGGAACGTCCCTTACCATCGCAATTATAGTGTGAATGAAGATAAATCTTTATTCGCTAGGTTCATCATCTCCTATGCCCAGTTCGAGCATTTCTGGATTCTACAAGCTATCCGTAGAAGAAAGAAGGGAGGTCCTGAGAAAGTTGGGGAACCTCAACGAGGATGAGATGTCATTGTTGAGGAACATGGGAAGCCTGGGAGAATCAACTGCAGACCACATGATAGAGAATGTCGTTTCGGTCATGGAAGTGCCTATCGGAATTGCTGTCAATTTCTTGGTCAACCAGAAGGACTACCTGGTACCAATGGCGATAGAGGAGCCAAGCGTTGTAGCGGCTGCATCCAATGCTGCCCGGACGGCTAGAGTAAAGGGAGGGTTCAGATCCGTATCCTCTGAACCAGTGATGATCGGCCAGATAGAGCTTACCGGAGTATCCGATCCATTCGGGGCAAAATTCAGGATCCTAGAAAAAAAGAAGGAACTCATTGAACTGGCAAATTCCCAGGATCCGGTTCTGGTTAAGGTCGGCGGCGGTGCCAAGGACTTAGAAGTGAGAGTCATCGACGAGAAGGAACCGATGATCGTTGTTCATCTACTGGTAGATGTGAGGGACGCAATGGGCGCCAACGCTGTAAATACGATGGCGGAGTACCTTGCTCCTCACATTTCTGAAATATCAAAGGGAAATGTCCGGCTGAGGATTCTCAGTAATCTGGCTACGTACAGGACGACGAGTTCCTACGCGATATTTGATCGGAAGACGGTGGGAGGCGATGAAGCCGTTGAAGGTATCGTGGAAGCATACAAGTTTGCAAGAATCGACCCCTACAGGGCAACAACTCACAACAAGGGGATAATGAATGGGATAGACGCTGTGCTCATCGCAACTGCAAACGACTGGAGAGCTATAGAAGCAGGGGCCCATGCATATGCGGCAGTTAACCGGTACACCTCTTTGACAAGGTGGGAGATAAATGATGATGGAGATCTTGTGGGCTACATAGAACTTCCTCTCGCAGTTGGGATAGTGGGAGGGGCGACTGCAACTCATCCGAAGGCTAAACTGATGAGGAAGGTTCTGGGAATTTCTTCAGCCAAAGAATTTGCAAATGTTCTTGCGTCTGTCGGACTTGCACAGAATTTCGGTGCAATAAGAGCGCTGGCAATGGAAGGGATCCAGAAGGGTCATATGGGACTGCACGCTAGAAATGTAGCAGTTTCCGCAGGAGCCAAGGGAGAAGAGATAGACAAGTTGGCGGAGATGATGGTCAAGGAAAGGAAAATAAGAGGAGATGTTGCCGCTGAGATGCTGAGAAAAATTAGGGAGATCAACTAACTCTATGAGTTAAAGGAATTCTTGTCGTTCTCATCCCAGACATTTCTTTCCGAAACAACATAGATGCCATCCTTGGCATCTCCCCTAAATCTTGAAGAAACATCCCAGTAGCGGTCCCACAGCAGAAGGATAAAGCGTTGATTGTCGACTCTTCTGTTGTCAGGGTCGCTCCTGATCTCTTTAAGGAATTCATCATCTTCGATTGCATCGTCCGCCACAGTATCCACATACTTTTCCATCAGGGATCTTAGGGCTATTCTTCCGTAGACCGGGTACTTTTTGAGAAGATCCAGTTCCTGGGGGGTTTGGTCGACTATCTCGTTCAGATAAATCTTCCCGAGCTCGATTCTCAAAGTTCCAACCTCTCTGTCCGAGATTACGATGTTGACCAAGCCGTCTCTCTTTTCCGCCTCAACGGCATTCAATAGGCCGGCAAACGACTCGTTTTCGAACGGAACCTTTACTGAACTCGAAATTCCCCTATAGACAATCTTTCGCCCCTCGGTATCGGGTTGATCCATGCTTCTCAAGCAAGCCAAATCAATAAATAAAGGTTCATACAGCGAATTAGGCTAATTTTTGGACGGAAAATGTTAATAAAGAGCATTTATCACGTTTGATTGTGATGCAGAAGCTGGGAGAGGTAGATGTTTATCACGATGGCGAGACGTTCAGGGTAGTCATATCATATTCCAGTGGTGACGAGCTGGTACTGGAAGGAGAAGATCTGGAAGAAATTCTGGAACAACTCGCTACCGAGATGTCCGATAAATACGGTAAGATACAGCGGGGATAGCCGAGCGGTAAGGCGACGGCCTGCTAAGCCGTTTCCCTATGGGAACGGGGGTTCGATTCCCCCTCCCCGCGTTCCATTCGGTTCGATTATTTCTTGTTTCCATGTTATTT
>JACWAC010000171.1 GCA_014874235.1 Thermoplasmatales archaeon | reverse complement strand
AAAATGCCACCGTAGCACAGCCTGGTACGTGCGCGTGCTTGGTAAGCACGAGGTCACGGGTTCAAATCCCGTCGGTGGCTTATCTGTCAAGAAAAATGGTCAAAGTACGAAGCAATTGAACATTTTTAAAAGGAAGGATACCGATGCGTATAAATGTTTGAAAATATCTATTTCTTGAACATTTGTAGCTACTTTTTCTCATACTCCTTGTGGTTTCCAATGAAAAATACAGTTTTTGTTTTTTCCTTTGAATCGATCAGATAGAGAACTCTTAGTTCTCCTATTTCTAGAACCCAGGTATTAGGATGTTTTTCAGCGTTCTCGTAGGTCTTAAAGTTTCAAGAAACGCCTATTTTTTCTTCACTCTCAATTGAAAGTACTCGTCAAGTCCTTTGAGAACGATCAGCGCTTCGTCATTCAATTGAACTTTGAATTTTTCAGTACTACTCGTAAAACCATCTCAAATATCATGGACACTGTGAAGCTTAGCTTTGCCGGATTTAAGTTTGCGGAGGGCAGGCTCAGCGTCTTAGAACATCATTTCTTCGATGACCTCTTCTTTTGATTTTATTAGACGGTACTTGGTTGCAAGTTCCATAGCTCCTACTCTGAATATATCCGCTTTGGATTTGAATATGCCCAGTTGTAACAGAAGATCAACTGCATCCTCGACGCTCCCTTCATATTGAAGAACAGTAGACTTCATTTATTCTCAAGTAAGTTTCACAATTATTGTATAACCATTTTTTATCAATCGCTAAGAATAGTAAGTGGTTTGACTATCTCATGGAATCTCCGAATCATATGTCCGAAGTCCTTGAAGGAACTGGATGGAGAACAGACAGTTTGTCCAAGAAGAAGGATTCGTCTACATAGAGATTATTGAAAAAATTCCGTGACGGAATGTTTTTCATCACCTCTTTAGGATAACATTTATTACTCTGTGTCTCAAGAGATAGAGTGAAATCTGTTTTCCCAATACAATAGAGCTAAATACAAAAGTTGGCGTACGTGGGCATGGTCCTGAAGGTTGGTGATAAAGCGCCTGATTTCAATGGAATCGCTGAAAATGGAGAGAAAATCTCTCTGAGCGAAAAAGTGAGGGAGGGCCCCGTTGTCCTCTATTTCTATCCCAAGGACGAAACCCCTGGATGTGTTGCAGAGGCTTGCTCTTTCAGAGACAGATGGGATGATATCAGGAAGCTTGATGCGACGGTGCTTGGTGTGAGTTCTGATTCCACAGAATCCCACAAAAATTTCAAGTCACACAGAAATCTTCAATTCACACTGGTTTCGGACGAAACTAAGGAAATCAGGAAGGCATACGGAGCGACCGGCACTTTGATCCCTCCTCGAATCACTTTTGTGATCGATAGGAATGGAATAATCAGGGAAGTCTACAATTCTCAACTGAATGCATCAAACCACGTGGAAGTTGCGCTAAAGACCTTGAAATCTTTTTGATATGTACTAACTAAACATCCGAAATGGTAGGTCATTCCAACTTTTCTGGTGACCAAGTTTTTATCTATAATCATGGCTATTCTGGTCAAATGGCTCGTATTCTGACCAAGTAATGGACCGATATCAGAAACCTTCAAATCTCTTTCTTCTGAGATGGAACAGCGATGGTTCCAGTTTGTTTAGCATCCCAAGGGCTTCCTCCCTTCTGTTAGATTGAGCAGACCTAGGATCGTTGAGATACATTCGGGCTTTTTCCATATGGGACTCCATTTCCCTTTCATTCTTCATTGAGCAGTACATATTGGCGAGAGATATTTCCGCTCTCGCATCATCAACAATATCGTCCGCCCCCTTCCCAGATGCGTTCGTTAAATTCAAGGGGTTTAGTGGCATAGAGAGATGGTGTGAGATATAATCCGACTTGGCTTGTCTCACGTAGATTGAACTGAGCAACGCAGTCACTGCCAAGCCTACAGCAAACACTGCAAAGATAAGAATGAAGAAGAAGCGATAGGATAAAAGACCGAAGAAGTACGTAAAGTATGCAACCGCATATCCTACTAGCAGAATAATGGAACTCAGATATCTGATCATTGGAGGGAGTTCAATCAGAGGGGGAGCTGTGGGATTGCTCCTGCAGTAGGAGATGATGTTCAACAACTTCTTTGTCTTTCTACTCTTGGCACACTCTGGACTTTGGACCATCTGATATGCGTCAGTCAGCATCTGATCAGATTTGTCGGAAATGCCGTTCTCGAAACATTGTGCAATGTTATGCACCACCTTTGTTCGAAACGTATGCC
>JACWAC010000170.1 GCA_014874235.1 Thermoplasmatales archaeon | reverse complement strand
ACCCATTGAAGAGAATGGTCCTCCTGTTTCCCTCTTTCTTCTGATTTATGCCTTCTGGTTCTAAGTCGAGATCGTACAGGAATTTTACCACGTTAGAATATTCTGCGGCATTCTTCTTTTTCGGGTTTCCATTTATTCTGCGAGCCACAATTATCTTCGCAAGTTTCTCTGAATTTTCAAAATTTATATTACCCGCGACTCCCTCCACACTATCGAAAAGGTCCAGTATCTCGGATTCTTGTTTTGGGAGCAAGTAAAAGACGTTTGCGTATTTCTTGTTCCTGAAGTATTGTTTCGATAGGTCGTAGAGCACTTTCTTTTCCTCTTCGAACCAATAGCCTGTGACGGGAATGTCGTAGTACATTGCTGGAAAAAAGGATTCGAGTTCTCGGGGAACCAGTCCCAGTGGACTTGTTACTACGACTTCCTGAATTCCTCCCAAATAGGGCTGGATGAACGAGTGGAGTATCCTGTGAGTCTTGGACTTAGAATAGGGTTTGATGGCCGAGCACGGAATCAGAAGAAGATTCTCCGCAGTCTGCCTGAGATTTTCTGCCCTCTTCCTGTAGTTTATGATTTCCGGTCGATAGATCCCCTCGACATTCGCAGCGATTATGTTCTTTGGTCTAATGTCCATGAATCTATCGATGTATGGGTAGAATTCCATGTCCAGAATCCTCAGGGCTTCTTTGGAAAAATTTGAAAAACTGTGGGTCTCCACAACTTCCCTGAACCTGTTGTTCTTGAGTGCGAGACCTATCAGATTCAACACTCTATTTTTCTCATCTTCATTCTTTGTCAGGCACTCTTCTCCCTCGTAGATTCCAAACTCGCTGGTGCATCTATCGTTCCCCAACAACCTAATCGGAGAATCGTCGAGGAGGTCTATTCCCATGTAGAACAGGACCGGGTAGTCGTTGGGAAGTCCAAATGCAGGCAGGTAGATAAGCTTGTCTGGGAAACTCAATCTAGTCTCCGAGACGGTCTTCACAAACTCCCTCGCATTGAGCCTGTTTATCCTGTTAATGACAACAATATCTCCTGTCTGAAAAGTTGGGTTCTTTCTCGTTTCTATTCCTTGATGCTGGAATGGAAGTTGTCTGGTTTGGAGAACATCTGGAATCTTGTATCCGTAAAATTCTCCATATCTTCTTGCGAGATACCTCATTTTAGACCTTAGTCGGAGAATCACCCCGATTAAATAAACTTCCTCGTTCAGATGGTTGTTTCCTTGAAAGGAGATTCAGAATGAACCAAAATTCAGCAGGATGAGACCGAAGTCTCCCTGAGTATGGATGAAACCCTGCCTGAAATCGATTCCACCCAATCTGTTCTTTATCTTTCTCACAAACGATATCACGTCACTGGAATCAACTTCGCTTCCGATTTCGAGGACCATGTATATTCTCTTGATCTTCTCCCTCGGAAGTTTGTTCACCTCATTGAACAGGTCTCTTTCAGCAATGCTGAAGTTGACGAAAGGATAGGTGAAGCTCGATACCTGGACCGGACCGTAAAGATTGGTGAGCATCTTGATGTCGTGCAACGAAATCCCCAGTGCAGTCGAGTTGTCAACCACTCTTGCCATGCTTACCACTTTCTCCCATATGTGCTTGTAGTACTGGTTGTTTATGTCGAGTATCCTCTGATTCTTGGAATCGGAGAGCACATATTCCGAATCGATGAACTCGAGCATGTCCAGGTCAGACTTCATTCGCTGAACCCTTTCCATTTCTCTCTTCCTGTCTGCCCCGATAGGTATTATTGGGAAAAAACCCATAAATGCTCCGGTAGACCTCAGAATCTTGAGCAGCGATGGAATGATCGCTTCCTGGAATCTTCCCTCTGTCTGAGCGACCAAGAATATCAGGCTGCCTGAAAAGTTATCCAGGATAGTACTTCTTTCACTTCTCAGAACTTCTTCCAGCTTCGGACCAAAACCTCCGTCGAATTCCTTCAGCTGTAGGACGTTATCCACTTTACATTCCCTGATGCTTTCCTGATCATAATCGAGTCCAGAGGTCAGAGTATCGCCGTTGAAATAGGAAGCTATTGCAACGCCAAGATGCCCGACCCCCAGCACCCGTACGTTTTCCAGCTTAGCGTTAACCATTATTCGCAGCTCTGCTCAGCTGTTCTTTTTCCATTTCCGTAATCTTGTCTCGTATGTAATCTCTGACGGCCGTCCTTATCAGGTCTTCCCCGTCTACCGCCATTCCCTTGTTGACAATGACGTCAATGTTCTCGACTTCATTTCTCGGAAGTCTCAGGGTCATCTTCCTGTC
>JACWAC010000039.1 GCA_014874235.1 Thermoplasmatales archaeon | reverse complement strand
TCCACGTCCCACATATTTAAATAACTGAAACTGGGTCCGCAACGTCTTTAAAATCAGAATATGCATCTGCTTCAACGCCGCACCATGACTTTCTGACGACTCAGTTAAATGGCCGTTAACTAGGAAAGTTGGGTTCTTCTCTTCCTTGACCAAAAAATGAGAGAAGGCTTTTTTAGAGCCTCCTCTTTTTTGGCCCCTCCCATTGAGTGATGAGTGCGCAGCACATCTCGCCCTGCACACATGATTGATGCGTGACATAAATTGCATCTTGCAATTCTTCATCCTCGAATGCATATTTAATACTACCAGAAAGTTAGAAATCTTTTCTAACTACAGGTTAGTATAAAAATAATGGCTATTCATAACTTCATGAGGGACGCAAAATGATTGAAATATTTGCGGTGATACTTGGAGTGGCAATAAGCGTGTATTTCTTAGTCGTTAGAGCACTTCCCATGGGCGGAATTGCAGAAGGCGGAGGATAATTAATTTTAATTTTTTACTTTTCTAACTTTTAATAACTCCATCTCACTGAAGGCAAATGGCATTTGTAAAGGAACAGGGGATTTGTCCGATATGCAAAAATTCCGCTGTCGTTACAAGGAAATGGGTGCTCAACAAATACAAGACCAGGTACAATTATTTAATTTATCATCACAACGGCACCGTTCATTATTCAAATGTGACCAGTGCTAAAACCCGATCCTTCAAGAAGGGAGAGCTCAAGAAATTACTAATCAACACAATCAATTCGGAGAGTTTTAAGAGTGGACTTTTCAGGACGGAAGATGTTAGAAAAGCTCTAGTTAGAGGATATCCTTCATTGATTACTGATTCAATTAGAGACAATCTATATCAGCTTGCGGACTCTGGAATGTTGGAGTCCGTCAAGAGAGGAAGAAACGTATTCTTTCTAAATGCAGTGTACAAGGAGAGATTGAGTTTTGTAGATGACTCAAAGAAGATAATCCTTAGCGATTTAGACAGTGACTTAATGTTCAAAGGACATGTTTCTATTGGCACGATAAGAAACGACAAATCGTGGCCCTTGTACTATCTGCCCTATAGGATTTTCGGGGACTCAGACAACCGATTCGAAGACTTAGAGTTCAAGGCGTTTAATGTGATAAATCAAGAAGAATTAAAGACTGTCATGATTGAAGATAATCCTCGGGAAAAAAGACTCCTCCTAAAACTAGCGAAACCTCTGTTTCCCAACGAAACAATGACTGTTAGATTTGAATACAACTGGCAGGAACCAAAACAGACATTCTTCTTCACAACAGCAACCCAGTTGAAAAGTTTTGAATTCAAGTTCCTGGGAAATATACCCCTCAAGATTCTAGTAACCCAGACTATATCGACTCTCAATCAAATGAGGGACCTCTCGGACTCCATCGCTGCTGAAAAGAGGAAAGGTTGGAAATTCGTCTACGTATTGAAGCTCAAAGATTTGAAACCGTTTTCAATAATTCAATTTAGGTGGAAGCACGCTTGAGTCCTCACAAGGAAAGGATTGCAAAACTTGAATATTGATTCTCACCTTCTGTCATTAGATGCCGCGGAAGTCCATTAGTTCGGTCTGTAAAGTTTGCGGAGCAAATGCAACTGTCAAGAGTTATTCTTCAAAGGGATCAAATGGAAAATCATACTTTTACGAGCGATTCAGACACACCAATGGAGTTGTTCATTACTTTAGGATCGGAAGAAGGACTCCTAGGACCGATATTTCGGATACATTTGCACAAATGATTGAGACACGAATGTCGGAACGCAACTATCGATTCCGAGAGATCAAACTATTATTCGAATCTGTTTATGGTTCGACGACCAATAATACAACAGTTTCCAGAAATATAGAAAGGGCGATCAAATCAAACCTCCTAGAAAAGAAAGTCAGAAAGAATGAGACCACATATACAAAGAAGGACAGATCGGATATCATCAACGAGACAAAGATCAGTGACGCTTCGCTAACTTACAGGATATCATATGGGAAGGTGTCGCTAACTCTGTTCATTCATCTTGAAAACAAGAGCGATAAATTGTTGACAAACATTCCAGTAGCCCTGCCATCTGGAACGACAGATTCGACTTCCGAACTCAAACTCCGTATCTTTGACCAGATCGGAGAGATACCTCACCACCGGATAAGAACCATATACTCGTATCCGGGTCAAGTTGGCATCTTGATGGACTTCAATAGACCCATTAAGTCCGGCGAGAGGAACTTCATATTCCTGGAGGGAGAGTTCGAAATACGTGATGAATTTATCAAGTTTGCACTGCCATTAAATACGGACTCTTTCAGAATAAACTTCTCCTCGAATCATAGCAAAGAGGTTCACATCAGGAAGAGACTGCTTGACGGAATCAAGGAGACCGGTCCAGAGTTCATTAGAAGAGGGATACTTGAAGAAGGAGGGACCTATACTGACGTCGAGTTTGATAATGCCATGAAAGGGGAAGCAATTGTGGTTTCTTGGAAGACTGGTTAGCGACAGATTCCGTTATTGGATATTGTTACACTGCCTTGGCACCATAAGATTGATTAATTTTACAATCTTTAATAAATTAACTTTAGTTACACCTCTTGGTTAATCTTATTACTTCAAAAAATGTACCAAATAGTTAAAGTATGAGTTTTGGAAGTGTCTTTAGAAATGGTACTAAAAGAAGGAGGTGATGATAAGTGATGATTGCGTATACGAGCATAATAGATTTCATCCTGACATTCGTGGCAGGATTACTCTTCGGTCTCGCAATAAAGAAGGGACTCACTACATTCGTGCTGGCAATAGTTGGTTTCGTTATAGCCGGCTACGTCGGTCTGACTTTTGTTCCGAAGATATCGTTTTCCTACGAAGTGACAAAGTTCTTGTCCCTCGCGACTGCCTACGTAAAGGATGTTCAACTGGGCGCAATTGCAGTATCTCTGACTGTGGTGCTGTTCCTGATTGGACTTGCTATAGGTCTTTGGAAGGGATGATCAGACAATTTCCATAAATTTCTTTTATTTGCGTATTCATTTTATGCACCCTATAGAAGTGGAATGTCCGTAGATGACTGGAGTCCTTCCATAAATGTACTTAAAGTTGGAACCTATTTATAATCAATTGAGAAAGGTAAGAGAAGAGGAGGCAGTTTCGGAAGTTGTCGGAACGATACTGATACTTGGCATAACGATAGTACTCTTTGCTGCTGTTTTTGTGTACGTGCAACAGTTTCCCCTCGCAACACCATCGGAACAGGTTACAATCTATTCCGAAATAACTTACAATCCAAATTCTCACATCCTCTACGAGAATCTTACAGACAAGGCGGGGAGCATTCTCCTGAGGAGCGAATCGGAGCTTGTGATACTTATAAATGATAAGGAATATTCCACCCTCTTGTCCTCATTGCTGATAAGCAGTCCTTACAGGAATTCAACCAATTATCTTGAACCGGGTGATACCATAACCTGGAATAGTTCTTCAACTGGGTCGCCCGTTTCCAACAACTCAACGGTAAACTCGATACTGATTTACAAACCATCTAACCAGATACTGTGGCAATCCAGGAACAGCCTGTCGAATCAGGTGTCGATTATCGCCTTTTACGTCACTCCCTCTCCGGTCAAAGCCGACGAATCATACACCATAGTGGTTCAGGTTCGTACTTACGATCCTAATGGAACTGTCGTGCATCTGAACCTGACCTCACTCTACGGAACCAACCTTAACACAACGATGGACCTTTACAGCGTCTCAGGAAATACGGCGAGTTTTTACTACTTGGGAACCAGCCCTGCATCAATACCTGCTGACTCAGTCGCAATCGTTTTTGCAAGCTCCGATGGTTCTGTTTTTTCATCGGAAATCGATTTTTTTTAGTGCGGCATTGCGGTCGATACTATGAGAAATCTGGATTTGTTCTTTGCAACGCGCAGCTTTATTAAGAAATATCGGACAGAGGCCGTTTTAGGACTGGAAATTGTTATACGTTATCTGACAAACATCTATATAATCTGACGAAATTATAATTCGTGATAGCCGAGCTCGAAGTTCTTGGTTCAATCGGAGCCGTGTATGTTCTCGGCGTTTTCATCTTGTCTCTCTCGAACTTTTCAAGTTTCATGAGAAGGCAGTTCTTGAAAGCGTCGGCACTCTTCTTCGTGTTTTCGCTAATATCAATGATCCTGGTCATCGTGGTAGGCTACGATGTAACCTTCTTCCCTCTCCTCGCTACTGCAGAGTTTCTGCTGATGATAACACTCTTCTACAGCTACCTGAAGTCCAACGTATATTTTCTATCCATACTTTCGGTTACCCCTACTGCTCTGGAGAAGGGAGCGCTAGTCTATTATACGGACATAGTGATGATTCTTTCGATATACTTTTCACTGTACATCACTGGATCAATCCTGCAGGCGAAGTCCCAGGAAAGCAAAGGAAGTGGAATAGTAATGGGTTCTTTCATGCTTATGGATATGTCACTCGTACTAGAGGCATTCTACATCCTCAAATTCAACAATTATTTTATGCAGATCGGTGTATCTCTCTTCGTCGTTTCCATAATCCTGTTCCTGTTACCTTTCTTGTTAGGAGGACTGCAAAGGAATGAGTAACGGCCAATCTCAACGAATGAGGAAGAACCGAAACGAGGTTCAGATAATCTTCGAGTTTATGGAGGAGATAAGCGATGGCAACTCGGGGACCTCATATCTGTTGAGAAAGGTTAACATCCCCTTCAACAAATACCAGGAACTTGTCCAGCAGCTTAGCGACAGAGGCATGGTGAAGGTGTTGACAGACGGAACGAAGAATTCCCTTGAACTTACGGAGAAGGGCAGGGAATTTCTCGGGCAGTACAAGAAATTCAGCAAGATTATGGAAAGGAGCTATGGCCTGAACCTATAGATTTTCATCATTCTGCGATAGTCGTTTTTGAGATTACGCCAAAGCAAAAGTATTTCATGATTCTGGTTATATAGCTTTTGATCATTATGACGAGTGAAGGGAGAATTGTGGAAACAGCAACGGGACCTGTAGTAACGGCGATGGTACACCTGAAGGCAGACACGGCAAAAATTGAAACCATAAGCGCAAGTCTTTCGGAACTCAATTTCATAGAAGACATTTACCTGGTCACCGGAAACTGGGACATGATTCTAAAGGTCAGATTCCCTGACGTCAACCAGATGAGAAACTTCCTAATCAAGGAACTGAGGAATGTTGATGGAATAAGAGATTCTTACACGTCAATGGTGATAAGCATATTCAAGGATAGGGGGGTTAAATTCCAGTGAGTGATTTGTATGGACGAAATGATGCAGATTTTAACGGATACAACAAGAATGCTTGACGAACTCATATCGGACTATTCGATACCGAGGAACATAAGAAAGAACATCCAGGTTGCAAAGATGAAACTATCCCAAAACAAGGGCAGCCTTGATGTGAGGGCAGCAACTTCTATATCTACGCTAGATGAAATTGTGAATGATCCAAACACGCCAGGTCATGCCAGAACCTTGATCTACACAATAATGGGAAAGTTGGAGATTGTGCAGAAGAAAGCTTCCTCCATTCACTGATCCGATTTCCACTTCTTCTTTGCGACCTTTCTCACGTGCTCTATTACCAGTTCTAGCGGAGTGCCGGGACCGAAGTTCCCTGTAATCCCCAGCTTTTCCAGTTTCTTTTTGTCTGAAGGTGGTATAATTCCTCCGCCAACCACCTGTATGTCACTGGCCCCAAGCCTCTTGAGCCACCTCTTGACTTCTGGAAAGGCGCTCAGGTGTGCGCTGTTGTGCAGACTCAGTGCAACCACGTCCACATCCTCATCCACCGCTATCCTGGCCACCGTTTCGGGTGTGGGTAGTAGACCTGCATAGAGAACCTCCATTCCCGCATCTCTGAATGCCTTTGCAAGCACTAACACACCTCGGTCGTGACCATCCAGGGCGGGTTTCGCAACAAGAATTCTTATCTTTCTCTTCATATAATCGTTGGTTCCTTCCATCCCCCGAACACCTCCCTTCCGATGTTTGTAATTTCCTCAAGAGTAGCATAACTCTTGACCGCCTCTATAATTCTCTCCATCGAATTTTCATCTCCGCTGTAGACCTCTCTGAGTCTTTCAAGACTTTTCTGGACGGCGTTGTCGTTCCGCTTTAGCTTAATTTCCTGCAGCCTCTTTCTTTGTATCTTCTCCGCCTTTAGATCGATCTTGAGGACGTTGATTGGCTGTTCATTCTCCTTCGTAAAGGCGTTTACTCCTACGATCTTCATCTCCCCACTCTCGACCTTTCTCTGGTATGCGTAGGCCGTTGCTGCGATCTCCCTCTGAAGGTATCCATTCTTTATGGCGTTAACAACCCCACCCATTCCGTTGATGGTCTTGAAGTACTTGTACGCCTCCTCTTCCATCCTGTCCGTAAGATTCTCGATATAATACGAGCCTCCCAGCGGATCGATGACGTCCGGGATTCCGGTTTCATAGGCAAGTATCTGCTGCGTCCTCAGTGCTACTTCCACTGCCTTTTCCGACGGGAGTGCCCATGCCTCATCGTACGAATTGGTGTGAAGACTCTGGGTCCCACCAAGTACTGCCGCCATACCTTCAACGGTCGTCCTGACGATGTTATTGAGAGGCTGCTGCCATGTAAGTGAATACCCCGAGGTCTGGCTGTGGAATCTGAGCTTCATGGACCTATCGTTCTTTGCCCCATATGTTTCCTTCATTTCCCTTGCCCAGATTCTTCTCGCTGCCCTAAATTTTGCAACCTCTTCAAAGAAATTTATCGAACTGTTGAAGAAGAAGCTCAATCTCGGAGCAAAAGAGTCGACATTCAGCCCATTCGCGATTCCCATTTTGACGTATTCAAATCCGTCTGCGAGAGTGAATGCGAGTTCCTGGACCGCAGATGCACCAGCCTCGCGAATGTGGTATCCCGATATTGATATGTAATTCCACTTGGGCATGTGGTTCGTGCAATATACCATCATATCACGAATTATTCTCATGTGCGCTTCCGGCGGATACAGCCACTCTTTTTGGGCAATGTACTCCTTCAAGATATCTGCCTGAACTGTTCCCGCAAGATTTCTCTTTGGAGTACCACCTTTCTCTCCCACTGCCGCATACATGGCGGTCAGTATGTTCGCAGGGGCGTTTATTGTCATAGACGTTGAAACTTGATCGAGAGGGATTCCTTTGAAGATGATCTCCATATCCTTGAGAGAAGAGACGTTAACTCCGCACTTTCCAACTTCGCCGTGTGCTCTTTCAGAGTTCGCATCCAGTCCGTAAAGGGTAGGCATGTCAAACGCAACGCTCAACCCCGTCTCCCCGTGAGAAAGCAACAGCTTTAATCGACCGTTCGTATCTTCGGGAGTTCCAAAACCCGAGAACATTCTCATCGTCCATAGTTTCCCTTTGTACATATCCTTGTGAATTCCTCTCGTGTATGGATATACTCCAGGATCTGCAATTCTTGACGCGTAGTTCTCCTCAGCATCTTCCGGGAGATAGAAGTCCTTTAACTTCATCTCCGAACTGTTTGTCTTCTCCCTTGTGGTAGTGTTTTCTATCTGGGGTCTATAAGCCCTGCTTTGGCTTTTTTTATCAGGCATCCTCTACCTCATTGTTATTCGTTAAAAAATTCTTTCCCCTCATTCATCTCTTGAAATGTTAATTTGTGCATTCCACAACAATTAATAATTCTCTTACAATAAGAAGTAGATGACCTCGAATATCAATATCGAAGGAAAGGAATACAATTATTTTCCGCTGAAGGAACTGGAGGCAAGGGGATACAACGTTGCAAATCTTCCATACTCTACAAAGATTCTTCTCGAAAATCTTCTGAGGAAATTGGATGGGAAAGTTGTGAAGGAGGAACACATTGTGAAGGTCTTGGAGAGAAGAAGAGAAGAGATACCGTTCTTCCCTTCAAGGGTGATACTGCAGGACTATACGGGAGTTCCCCTGATAGTTGATCTCATAGCTATGAGGAATGCAGCAGTGAAGATGGGAAAGGACCCGCAGAAAATAAATCCAGTTATACCGGTGCAACTGGTGGCAGACCATTCGGTGCAGGTCGATAAATTCGGCACCAGCTATGCAATACTGCAGAACCTTGCACTGGAATACAAGAGGAACGGAGAGAGGTATGCTGCACTGAAGTGGGCCCAGAACAACTTCAGAAATCTCAAGATCGTACCCCCGGGAAATGGCATAGTCCACCAAGTGAACATAGAGTTTCTAGCGGAGGTAGTCGCAGAGAGAGATGGAACATTGATACCTGATACCCTCATCGGTACAGATTCGCACACTACGATGGTCAACGGAATTTCCGTCCTTGGATGGGGAGTAGGGGGTTTAGAGGCTGAGGCAGTAATGGTGGGTGAGCCTTCTTATATAATCGTGCCTGAGGTGGTAGGTGTAAAGCTGAAGGGCCGACCAAGGGAGGGAGTGACTGCAACTGACATCGTACTGTCAGTAACAGAGTTCCTAAGGAAGGCAAACGTTGTTGGAAAATTCGTCGAATTTTATGGTGATGGAATTAAGTATCTCAGCACGCAAGACAAAACAACAATATCGAACATGTCGCCAGAATATGGTGCTACGGTAGGATATTTCCCATACTCCAGAAACACCACAAGATACCTGGGCCTCACTGGAAGAGGAGCAGGGCACATCAAAATGGTTGAGTCTTACCTCAAAGAACAGGGCCTCTACTACGATGGTAAGAGAAAGGAATACGACCAGCATCTTGAGTTTGATCTGTCTGCCGTGGTAGCATCCATTGCTGGACCCACAAACCCAGAAGATCGGATTTCCATATCAGAAGTCCCGTTGATCAAGAAGATCATTGGAGACAATCTGTCAAAGAATTTGAACCTGAATGAACAAAGAATTTTTGAGATAAAAGTTGGTGATAGAGAGACGCAGCTAAAGGACGGAAGCGTGGTGATAGCAGCAATCACAAGTTGCACTAACACTTCGAATCCAGACGTTCTAATAGGTGCGGGTTTGATTGCAAAAAAGGCTGTAGAAATGGGACTTGCCAGGAAACCGTTTGTGAAGACGAGTTTTGCTCCTGGCAGCCCGGTCGTTGAAGAGTATATGAGAAAGGCGAATTTGCAGCCCTATCTAGATGCGCTCGGATTTCATATCGTTGGATATGGTTGCACAACTTGCATTGGTAACTCTGGTCCACTGATCACAGAGGTGGAAGATGCAATCAAGAAAGACAAAATCTACACTATTGCAGTACTCAGCGGAAACAGGAATTTCGAGGGCAGAATCAACCCACTGGTTTCTGGAGCTTTCCTTGCTTCTCCAATGCTCGTCGTTGCTTACTCACTGGCGGGGAGGATAGATATAGATTTTGCAAACGAACCCATTTCAACCGATCCTAACGGCAACCCGGTATACTTGAAGGATATCTGGCCGGAGGATTCCCTAATTAAACGTTATGAAGAGGAATTTTTGAGCAAGAAGCACTATGTGGAGAGAAAGGAGAAGATATTCGAAGGCGTGGAGGAGTGGAAAAGGCTTGAGATCCCATCGGGTGTGGAATACGTTTTTGACCCGAATTCAACTTACGTAAGAGAACCTCCCTGGTTCAGCGTTTCCGACACACTCGTTTCCATCTCTAATGCGCGTATACTTGCAATATTCGGTGACAGGATAACCACGGACCACATCTCACCTGCCGGCAGCATTGTCCAAGACATGGAAAAGTACAGAACGATCTGGGACGAATTGGGGAGGGGAGAGAGATCCGGACTGAATCAGGCAGAATCACCAGCAGCCAAATATCTGATGGAAAGTGGAGTATCTCCCAACGATTTCAATTCGTTCGGAGCAAGAAGAGGAAACCACGAAGTGATGATGAGGGGAGGCTTCTCGAATCCTAAGATCAGGAACAAGATGATGGAGGGTCCGGGCGGGTTCACCATTCATTACCCTGGCGGGGAAAGGATGTCTTTCTTTGACGCAGCCGAAGTATACAAGAAGGAAGGAGTACCACTAGTCATCTTCGCTGGAAAGATG
>JACWAC010000169.1 GCA_014874235.1 Thermoplasmatales archaeon | reverse complement strand
GGTCTTGGAAAGAGACGTATTTAGCGAATTAACCGTCCTAAGCTTTTTAAAGGAGAAGGAACATATTGAGTGGAGATAAAATCTATGCCATTTATTGACGACCTGGCACTGGAGCTAATAACGCTGATAATGGGAACAGGTATCGCGGCGTACCTCACGGGCACTGCTTATCTTGAATACAAGAATAATGGTTCAAGGAACGTACAGACAGTCCTCAGGAATGGGGCCACTCCTCTGGGGATTATTGGTCTAGTTTCAATAATACTCGGTCTCTGGGGTGAAATGACATGGCCATTCCCTGGGGGGGAGGCAAAGTTCAACATACTCTTTGGTGACCCATACCTCATGTATGGCGTGATACTGACTTCCATGGCAGTTGCCTTGCTATTGAAGCAGAGACTGCAGTACGTGGGCTTCTTTGCTTTTCTGGGAGGCATCATGTCGATATATTATGGCGCGCTACTGTATTCCCAGGGACTCACTAAGAGCCCACTGGCATCACTTGCGATGTATGCTTCTTTCGGAATAGTTGGTATATTCACTTGGCCCTCAACCTATGCATTCGACGAAATGAATGAAGGTCATAACAAACCACCAATGTTTGCTGGTATTTCGCTGATCATATTTTGGATATTTCTGATCCTCACTGCAATCTCGGTAGCCATAATAGGAGTCCCTGCAGTTCAAGAGCATCTCCTGAGCACTCCCTAACATCTTCATACGCTTCTCCGTGAACAGTAGAATGCGGAACGAAACCACAGAAGATACTACGGTCATCTAGTATCATCATGGGAAAATTGGAGATCCCATTATTCAACCGTGGGGTACTCAGTATGCCCAAGTTTGAAAAGTGTTTGGAGACATTTATTAGTAGATATCTTATCTGCAATCGTGAGATTCCTTGAACTTGCAGAAACACTTGACAAGATAGAAAGCACCACAAAGAGGCTCCAGATGGTCGACCTTATTTCGGAGTTTCTCAAGAGAGCCGAAGAAGACGTAAAACAGTCGGTTTATCTTCTGCAAGGGAAGGTTGCTCCAGACTATGAGGGCATCGAGTTAGGGATTGCCGAAAAGATTGCTATAAGGGCGCTTTCGTCGCTGAGTGGTTTGAAGGAGGAGGTAATCGAGACGGAACTCATCAAGAAGGGAGATCTGGGAAAGATTGGAGAAGACGTACTTCGGAGTAAGAAACAGGCGTCCCTCTTTTCTGAAGACCTGACGGTCAGGAAGGTCTATGAATCCCTACTGCGGATCTCGAAAGCCAATGGTGAGGGATCGCAGACGAGGAAGCTTCAGATACTCCTGGATCTACTTCACAATGCAGAACCAGTTGAGGTCAGATATCTGTTAAGGATAGTCACCGGCAAGATGAGGATAGGCGTTGCAGATATGACCATAGTAGACGCAATTGCGGTTGCGTTTGGATCAAAAGAGAAGAGCGATCTAGTTGAAGGTGCTTATAACATCATGCCGGACCTGCCAGAACTCGCATATCGTGCCATGGCTGGTGGAATAGATTCCCTGTCTTCGGTTAGAATAACTCCGGGGATCCCGATAAGGTCAATGCTTGCTGAAAGGTTGCCTTCTTTGCAGGAGATACTAGACAGGATGGAGGGAAGATTTGCCATCGAGTACAAATACGACGGGCTAAGGACTCAGATACACAAGATGGGGGGGAGTGTGGAGATCTTTTCCAGAAGGTTAGAAAACATTACTTCACAGTTTCCAGACATAGTGAAGGAGGTCCGGGAGAATGTGAAGGTGGAGAATGCCATTCTGGATGCAGAGGCAGTTCCATTCAACATTGCAACGAACGAGATGCTTCCTTTTCAGGAAATCTCCAAGAGAAGGGGAAGAAAGTACGATCTGACCGAAGCAATCGAGAGAATACCCGTCGTGCTGTTTCTCTTTGATGCTATGATGCTCAATGGAAAAAGCCTCATGCAGGTACCTTATGCTGCAAGGAGGGTGAAGTTGACTAACGCCATAAGGGAGAGTGAGAAGTTGAGGATCGCCAAGAGCAGGGTTGTAACCGACGTGGAATCTGCTGACAAGTTCTTCAACGAAGCTCTGGAGGCCGGATGCGAGGGTATTATGGCTAAGAGCATCGAAGACAAATCTATCTATAAGCCGGGAGCGAGGGAGTTCCTCTGGATAAAATACAAACGGGAATATCAGCTCGAAATGGAGGATACGGTTGACCTGGTGGTGGTTGGAGCATTTGGCGGTCAGGGCAGGAGAAGTGGCGGGTACGGTGCCCTCCTGATGGCTGCTTACTCCAAGGAAGAAGACAAGTTCAAG
>JACWAC010000168.1 GCA_014874235.1 Thermoplasmatales archaeon | reverse complement strand
GCTTAATTATATCTATCCCACTCAAGCGATTAAACTCAGTTGAGACTTACCTTTGATAGTAGTCTCCTTTTCTCTCAAGATTATCCGGTTCACACATAGTTTGTCAAACAATTCGTTTTGTTATCCTTGGGCTGATGAGAGTGAGAGACATCCCACTTAGCTTGTTGTTAAGCTGGTCATCTTCTTGGATGAGCCAGCCGCTCAAAAAAGGTGATGCCTGCATAGAAGCGCATATTTTCCCTGTGTCGTTGTCAAGGGAAAATGTCAGGGTTTATTGTTCAGCGATTTTGTCAGTAAGGTTGCCATAATATCATCGTAGTCATTACCATCGCTCCAGGCTGTGACGGCCACAAGCGTTCTTTGTTTGTTTTCGTCCGACGGCTGTAACCGTGCCTCGAGGAGATGCTTTAGCGTGGCGTAGCCGATTGCCAGCTCTCTGGCTGCCTGCCGCCGGGATATTTCTCCTTGCTCAAGACGTTCCACCGCCGCCGTAAATCGCTGGGGGAACCCGTCCCGTTCGGTCACCGAGGGCCGTCCGATTCGCTTCCCTTGCTCCCGCGCCCGTTCCATCCCTGCCAGCACCAATTGCCCATGGAGGCACTTCTTTGCTTCGTCCCTATACCAGTCTCCGTCCCAGCCTAAGTTGGTGCGCGGCTTCCTGGTTGCTACTGGGTGTTCAGGTAGAGGAACAGATGTGTAGGCATCAGCAAAACCCGCGTCTGCCCGCGCACGGAGTTCGGCGGCGAGAGGAGGTGCATCCTCAGGGGTGAGGATTTGCCCCCGACAGCGCACTAGCAGACGACCGTCCAAGCGCTCCTGTACTTCGACATGGGTCCGGGCGTAGCTGGGCTGCTCAGACCCAGGGAATAGCTGCAGGGTGCGCCCGCGGTACCGCACCGTGTTATCCTTCGCCACGCGCCGTATCTCCTTAACGCAGAGCACACCCTCTATGTCCAGGCCCTCCGGCACCTCACGATAGGCAGACCCAGACTGGGCCGCCGGCACACCGAATCGCTGGTTGAACTGGGTTAGGAACTCCCCCAGGACGCTATTGGCCTCTGCCAGCGTGCTGGCGCCAGCCAGGCGCAGCTCTGCTACCAGCCTGTCTTGGAAAGTGCCATTAGCCCGCTCGACCCGCCCTTTCGCCTCCGGGCTACGGGCGAATACCTGTGTCACCCCGAGTTCCCGCATGGCTCGGCCAAACTGGGTCGGTTTGTCCCTGTCGACGAGGGACGCTTCTCCAGTCTCATTCGCCGGTTTCGAATGACAGAACACGAAGTAGCGATCGCTGTAGAGTGCCAGTGGAATGCCCCGCCGCTGTATGATACCCTTTATCAAGCGGAAATAGCCTTCGGTATCCTCCTGCTCGCGAAACAGCGCGTATGGTACAGTGCCGGTGGCGTCGTCCACGGCCAGGAGCAGCGTGAGCCAGGGGCCACGTTCTCCAAGCCAACGGTGGTGGCTGCCGTCGACCTGTACCAGCACTCCCTCTTGCGGCATGCGCTCTCGTCGGCAGCGGTGGCGCGGTGGTCGTCGATGGCGGGGGCTGGCTAGGCCGGCACCCACGAGAATATTCCGCACTGTGGATCGTGACAGGGTCAGGGCTTCACGCTCTACGAGCAGCTCAGTCAGGTGAGTATGGTTGAGCCCGGCGTACTGTGTGCGTGCAAGCGTAATCACTCGTTGCCGCGTTTCCTCAGAAGTGGCATTGGCAGGCCGACAGCCTCGATTCCCGTGGGCCAGCGCAGCGACGCCCTCCCCTCGATATGCCGCCAAGATTCGCCACGCGTGGCGTTCACTTAGCCCAAGGACACAGGCTGCCTCCGCCACCCCCATCCGTCCCTCCAATACCAGGTTCAATGTCTGTAGTCTCCCTTGCTCTTGCTGTGTCAATGTCAGTCCTCTCATGACTGACATTATCCCTTAACAGTTAGCTACTGACGTAATCGTATAACAACGACACCCCATTTAATAGCGGCATAGCCCCGGTTGTTGAGCACCACCATGATGACCGGGATCCGGTATTTGGCGGCCGACCACAGAGCCTGGATGCCGAAGAGGGCAGAGCCGTCTCCCACCAGTGCCACCACCGGCTTTCCCGAACTGGCCAGGCCTACTCCGAGCGAGGCTGGCAAGCCCCATCCCAGGGAGGTTATGGAGCAGAAGTAGCTCCCCGGTCTGGTGAACTCCATGATACTTGCCACGTAGCTGGTAAGCATCACTGCCTCATCTACTACTACGCTGTCCGGCGGTAGGGCCTTGGCAATCTCTTTAACGGCGCGCGAAGGCCGCATAGGTACGTCGTTACATTC
>JACWAC010000167.1 GCA_014874235.1 Thermoplasmatales archaeon | reverse complement strand
GGCTTATGGTCGAGAACGATATCAACCATGAGAAGTGAAATCTATACCGCTCTCCATTTGAGCCTAGACAAGAAGGAAATTAAAAGATTTAATAATACCTTTTTATAGGAAAATGTGCAACAGCAGCCTGGCGGACTCATCACAGTGGTAATTGCTTCTCTTGATGATAGGAGAATTTCGTATACTCTGGATTCTCTATCAAATCAAACTCTCAAACCGTACGAGATTATAGTTGCTGATGGAGGGACTAGCTGGGATATTGCAGATGTTTGCAAGAAGTACGGAGCGAGGTTGGAAAATCTGCCTGGTAACGTAGTGGAGACAAGGAACAAGGTCTTGTCCTTAGTAAAGGGAGACCTGATAGCCTTCATCGACACCGACGAGGTTGCGGTACCGACATGGCTTGAAAAACTTTCAGTACCGATAATATCAGGCAAAGCAGATTTCAGTGGTGGACCAATGCTGCACAAGGAAGCGAAATCTGGTCCCGAACGTTATGTGAACCTTTTAGAAGATAACATCTACAAATACCAGGTACCAGCAAACATTGCGTATCTTCCTCTGGGAAATTCAATGTGGAGACGGACCGTTTTACAAAAGTTGGGCGGATTTGACCCCTCCATTCCATACAGTGAAGATTATGACTTGAACATAAGGGCACTGAACGCTGGATTCAAGGGCAGCTACGTAGTAGATGCAGCGGTCTACCACGATCACTCGGAATTCACTTCCTACAGCAAGTTAGTGAGGAAAAGATATGCCTATCTACGTTCCGCCGCACTTGTATTCATTAAAAACAAGGCACTTACGATGCGAATTAAATCAAAATCAGGAGGGAGGGTCAATCATCCCTTCTATTTCGTTGAGACGTTAATGAAGCCGATTGCCCTTTTGGACGCATTTATCAAAAGTTGAATATTTTTATAATATGCATTGATGCGTTGGACATGAAAGTTGTTGTTATAGGGATAGACGGAGCCTGTTGGGATCCGATATTGCCATATATCAACAAGGGCGAGCTGCCTGGATATGCTCAATTCCTGAAGAATGGGCTTCACGGTTCTCTGCTCTCAACCATTCCCTATCTAACTCAGCCCGCGTGGAAGTCCTATTCGATCGGGAAGAACCCCGGTAAGACAGGGGTGTTCCACTGGTCAAGGATCGACTGGAAAGAATTCAAGTTCCGGAGCCTCAATTCGACTAGTTTTCAAGGAGACGATTACTGGGACATCCTGTCTCAGAAGGGACACAAGGTCTCTATCATTGATATGCCATCTACGTTTCCCCCTGACAAAGTCAATGGGATAATGATTTCTGGAATGAATCATGGTGACGGTCCTTGGACATATCCAGAAGAGTTTGAGAAGAATATCCCGTCGTGGTTTGTGAAGGACGGAATTCACCTCTTTAGGAAGAATCAAGATCCTGAAGTGACAATGGACGGGATCGAGTCTGAGATCAAATCGAGATTTGATATGGCGGAAATGCTGTGGGACGCAGATGTAGTTCACCTTTCGGTGGAAATGAACGACCACGTCTCTCATTTTATGTGGAACAACGAACACATCATGTACAGGAATTTCAAGGCAAACGACGAAGGAATTCAGAGGGTATTGAACAGAAATAAGGAAGGCTATACGATCCTGATGAGCGATCATGGCAACGGACCGATTGAAGATGAGTTTTACACCAACGAATTTCTGGCAAGGGAGGGATTCCTCTCTCTACAAGAAATAGACTCAAAGGGTGTGTCCCGAGAATCGGTCGTAAATCTGGGTACAAAATTAAGATTGGACAGGGTAGTGAACAGGCTTCCGAACAGTGTTCAAAACAGGATAGTCAAGAGGATAAAGGCCATG
The DNA here is from genome assembly GCA_014874235.1 of Thermoplasmatales archaeon. Taxonomy (GTDB): domain Archaea; phylum Thermoplasmatota; class Thermoplasmata; order Thermoplasmatales. Next base: position 454 of record JACWAC010000167.1, on the reverse strand, counting down.
GACAGCATAATGGAATCTGATCCTGAGAAGAGAATAGACTGGAAAGAGTCGAAGGTCGTTGCACTCGACGAAGGTATGCTATACGTCAATCCACTCTATGCTGACGAGAGGAGCTCGATCCTTGAGGATCTGACGAAGAAGTTCAGATCACTCAAGTCAAAGAGCGGGAAGAACGTGATCAAGAACATTCTCAAGGGTGACGAAGTCTATTGGGGACCGTATGTCTCTGAGGGTCCAGATTTGGTTGCAATCTCGAATGAGATCTACCACCAGAGACTTCCCCTCTCAGGATACGTCTGGGCATCGGACATACCCGACGAGACCTGGGGATATAGAACACCTCAGGTGGGACACCACAGAATAAAAGGAATATTCGGACTGGTTGGACCAGGTATCGTCCCTAAGGAGGTCAGTGCAAGCATCTACGACCTTGCCCCGACCATACTGAAACTGT
>JACWAC010000166.1 GCA_014874235.1 Thermoplasmatales archaeon | reverse complement strand
AGACAGTGCTTGACGTATGCATCTTCGCACATGTGCTTGGGCATGAATTCAAAGATCTTCACTTCTGTGACGATGTTCTTCATTGATATTGCTGCTATTGCTCCGGAGTTTCCTCCGCCTATGACAAGTACCTTCTTGTTCTTGAAGAGCCATCCGTCGCATGTGCTGCAGTAACTTACTCCCTTCCCATAGTATTCCTGTTCTCCGGGAATGCCAAGATGCTTGTGCTTGGTTCCTGTGGCAAATAGGATCGCCTTTGCGTGAAAATCGCCTTTCTCCGTCTCCAGCAGATAACCGTTCTCCTTGCGGATGGTAATCACCCTGTTGTTGTCCAGAATCTTGGTATAGTTCCTTGCGTGTTCGAGGAATTCTTTTGCAAGCTCTGTACCAACTATCTCCGTGAATCCTAGATAGTTCTCCACCAGCGGGGCTTCCAGCGTCAGGCCACCTGCAACCGAACCATCTATCACTATGTTGGATAATCCTGCTCTTGTGGCGTAGACTGCTGCAGATAAGCCCGCAGCGCCAGCTCCGATTATTATGAGATCGAACTCTCTCTTCTCGATCTCCTGCTTCTCTTCACCTAAAATTAGTTCCAACGGAATTCCTCCTTACATAGGAGGCATTCCGCCCATCCCCTCTGGGCCGCCCATTCCCGGAGGCATGCCTCCTCCAGGTGGGCCACCTCCGCCTGACTTCTTTGAAGAAATGACATCGTCAATTCTGAGAATCATTGTGGCCACTTCTGTTGCGCTTTCGATGGCGTGTGACTTAACCCTGACGGGTTCGACAACGTTCTTCTTGAAGAGATCTCCAACACTGCCCTCCATTGTGTCAATTCCAGCATTCTTGTTTCCAGTCTGATGTTCTGACCTTAGTTTCAAGAGAGAATCTATTGGATCCATCCCGGCGTTCTCCGCCAGTGTCCTAGGAATTATCTCAAGGGCGTTTGCGAAAGTCTCTATGGCCAACTGTTCTCTTCCTCCGACAGTTGGAGCATATTTCTTGAGCTGGTATGCCAACTCTGCCTCTATTGCCCCTCCACCTGTAACGAACGATTGATCCTCTATCGCAACTCCAACCACTTTGAGTGCATCGTGGAGAGCTCTCTCTACCTCATCTATGGTGTGCTGTGTTCCTCCCCTTATGAGGATTGAGACCGCCTTTGGATACTTGCATCCCGTTATGAAAGTTAACCTGTCGTCCCCAATCTTCCTTTCCTCTGTCTTCTCCGCGTTTCCCAGGTCTTTTGAAGATAGATCGTCCAGGTTTGTTATGATCTTTGCTCCCGTAGCTTTCGCGATCTTTTCCATATCGCTCTTCTTTACTCTCCTCACAGAGTATATTCCACGCTTTGCAAGGAAGTGCTGCGCAAGGTCGTCTATTCCCTTCTGGCTCATAAGGACGTTTGCACCGGAATCTTTAACCTTGTCTACCATTGATTTTAGGGTCTCTTCTTCCTGATCTAGGAAAGCTTGTATCTTTGATGGATCAGTTATCTGGATTTTTGCGTCTATCTCCGTCTTCTTGATTTCCAGGCCCGAGTCTATCAGAGCTATTTTTGAGTCTTTGACTTCGTTTGGCATTCTTGGATGGACCTTTTCCTTGTCTATCACCACTCCTTCTATCAACTCGGAGTCGGTGATTCCACCTCCGAACTTCTTCTGTACAAGGATATTGTCAACGTCCACTATCTTCTTGCCATCCCTCTCTTCAACTATGTTCTTTACCGCCTTCATTGCCATATTTGCCAGAAACTCTGTGACTCCACCAACATTCTTTCCCGTCATCGCAGTGAGTGCAACATTTTTCAGCACTTCATCGCTGGATTTCTTTTCAGAAATGTTTGCCAGAATTTCAGCCGTCTTAGTAGACGCTAGCTTGTAACCATTCGCTATTATGGTTGGATGGACGTTTTGATCTAAAAGGAGCTCAGCTTGTTTCAAGAGTTCTCCCGCAATAACTACTGCGGTCGTGGTTCCGTCTCCGACTTCTTGATCCTGTCCTTTTGCAATCTCAATAATCATTTTTGCAATCGGATGGTCCACATCCATTTGCTTCATAATGGTCGCACCATCGTTTGATATAGTTATATCTCCCAGAGAATCTACCAGCATCTTGTCCATTCCTTTTGGGCCAAGTGCTGATTTGACCGTATCAGCAATTGCCTTTGCGGCTTCAATATTATTTCTTTGAGCATCTTTTCCTGATTCCCTAGTCGAACCTTCCTTCAAAACTAAGATAGGGATTTGTCCCGATAACATCTAAATTTCACCCTAAAACGGTAATTCGTTCTTCTATATAAATGGTAGTTTATTGGGTT
>JACWAC010000165.1 GCA_014874235.1 Thermoplasmatales archaeon | reverse complement strand
TTTTTCGTCATCGAATATTTTCGGGGAGAAATTAAATGAATGAGACTTGATTTGAGCATTAATTTCACCAAAGATAGAAACAGTGTGGACGGACCTGCAAACGTAATGGGTACAAGTCCTAGTGTTGTTCGGCTAACTACCAACAAGTATTTTATAATAGGTTAGATTCGAACCTAAATGCAGGCGAGTCCCAGCATTTCAAAAGTCCTCGTCGTTGGCCCAAAGGGTTCCGGCAAGACTAGTTTACTATGCAGACTGATATACGATTCAATAGACGAATGTGGCCAGGTACCCGGGCAGTTTCTCAAGTTCAGTTTTTCGCGTGGAAATGGCGATAACGTTTCATTTCTGTTCAAAGAAGTGAATAACCTCCCAACAGCTGAAAAAAAGTCTGCATACATCCTGACTCTGAACTCCAACAACAAGTCAGATCTCGAAAATCTGCCGAATTTGCTGTCAATGATCTCTGACAAGCGAGTGATAATTGCTCTGGGTATGGCGGATCTTCATTACTCTGCTGCATTCTGGATCGAAGATGTTAAGAAGATTGTTGGAAAGAAGAACATAAAGATAGTCCCCATATCGTCCAAAACTGGGGAAAACATAAAACAATTCATGCTCGATCTATCTGACATGGTGCTAACCTAAGATGATTCATGGAAGGCTAATGGGGAAGAGAATCCTTATCGAAGATGTGGCTGACGCCTCGACCTTAAGAAACAAGGGATTCGTTGGCAAGAATATTGGACAAAAACTTTCACTGGATCTTGTGACTTCTCTTGATCTTATCAAGAGGAAAAAAATCGAAGTGAGCAAAGGGACAAGATCGATCTCAACCGAACTGATAGAAGCAAGTCTGTCAATTGAAGAAAAGAAAACCGCAATCGCCTTTCACTTCCTGAAAATGAAGGGAAAGAAGCCCGTAATCAGGGACCGGATGCTAACTTCTGTGGGAACAAGGGTTCTGGTTTTTCAGAATGGAGAGCATATCGATTTTACATCCATAAAGGGGAAGTCTTCGCTCTTGGCTGTTGTAGACGAAGAGGGAAACTGTCTTCTTTATTCCATCAGGAAAATAACAATCGGCCGAAAGCTTCGAAGAAACGGTAAGAACTCGCCATCAAAACCATATAATCTGAGAGAACTCCTTGATAAGAAGGGAGTGAGAGTGGCCAGTGGGTTGAAGTTTGGTTCGGAATTCAGACTGTATGATGGAAATTCTTCACACGCCAAATACCTGATGATGAAGGGCAACGGTCCACTGGTGATGGATCTGGTCGCAAGGGTCAGGATAGCTCAGTCTGTCAGGAAAACGTTCGTACAAGCGGCATATGACGAAAAGAGGAAGGGGTTCAACTTTTTTGAGATTGCTTGGCTAAGGTTATAGGTTTCCTTTTTTTCGGATACCTTTTGAGCTCGTTTCCGCAGTGTGGGCATTCCTCATAGAGTCTGTTGAATCTTCTGTGGCATCCTACGCATCTATACCCCCACTCTATTTCTGTGTCGATTGATTTCCCTCCAAATGACTGGTAATTGATGCCCATTCTCCTGCAGACGTTCTGAATTGCCAGATCATTCGTCAGGAGTACAGCCTCTTGACCCTTTGCCAGGGCTATGAGTTCGATATCTGTAGTGCTCAGCTGATCGAAATCGCCACTGAGTCTTGCTACCTTTTCCACCTCCGCTACCTCACCTGAGGATGGCCGGAATATTTTCATCAATTCTGTTCTGAGCCCTATGCCCCTCTTCATTGATCTGTTTCTCACCTCCTCAATCACGGAGTCAGTCGTGATGTACTCGTTGTTTCCATCGAACTGGAATCCATAGAATAGTGATGAGGTGTCAACCACGATTTTCATGTTTTCTCCAGTATTTGCATTGCGTTTTCAAATCACATATCTCACATCGAGGGGTGACTGGTTTGCATATCTGCTTTCCGAATTCGACCAGGAAAGAATTGACTTCATTCCATCTATCCATTGGAATCTTCTCTTTAAGAATTGTTTCGGTATCTTCAGGTTTCTCAGAAGTGGAGAGACCAATTCTGAAAGATATCCTCTGGACGTGGGTATCAACCGCTAGTCCATGTTTGCCCACTCCCTCTGAAAGGACGATGTTTGCAACTTTCCTTCCCACCCCCGGGAGTTCCAGGAGGTCTTCCATTGTGTCCGGAACTTTACCATCAAAATTCGTTAGAATGATGTTTGCTGTTTCAACTATATCGGTGGATTTGTTCTTGTAGAACCCTACTGGCTTGATGAGATTCTCTACGATTTTCGGAGATGCCTTCGAAAGTTTTTCCACCGTTGGGTATCTACAGAAGAGTCTGAGACTTGCCCTGTCAGTTACTT
>JACWAC010000038.1 GCA_014874235.1 Thermoplasmatales archaeon | reverse complement strand
CCATCCCTCTGTCACTAAACGAATAATGAATGTATCAACGTTTACCTGAGGGAAGAAGTAAATCTACTATGCATTAGCGTGGAGATACACAGACTTCCCTCAGTCTCCTAACAATATCTTAAATCATTGGTCGAGATTCCTGGCTATGAGTTTAGGAAGCAATTCCGGCTCTCATCATGCAGGCAGGAAAGGAGCTGTAATTGTTAAATCTGATCTTTTTAAAGTTGACCAAAAGAAAAGAAGTAAAGAGGGGTGTTGAGAAATGGAGGAATCATTAGTTCCACCCTCGATAGAACTGAAGGACATTTACAAGGATTATGGAGACGTTCACGCGCTAAATGGACTAAGTTTTAGACTGGAGCCAGGAGAGAGATGCGCTCTTTTGGGACCTAACGGAGCAGGAAAGACTACCACGCTCAAAATCCTTGTAGGGCTCCTGAGTCCTACCTCGGGAGAGGCGAGAATTGGTAACTTGGTTCCGTCATCTGAGGATGCTCGCAGGATGATGGGCTATCTGCCTGACGATGCTTCCCCCTATAGATCTTTCAGTGTGAGAGAGAACATGGAATACATCGGTGCGTTGAGAGGGGTCGAAAATGTTTCGGATAAAGTTGATCGGCTCCTTGACTCACTTAAGCTAAGAGAATACGAAAGGGCTAAAGTTGGACGTCTCTCAAGAGGAAACGTCCAAAAGCTCGCTTTAGCACTCGCAATAATCCATCGCCCGTCGGTTCTGTTCTTGGATGAACCACTAAACTACCTGGACATACCAACTCAGGAAACGGTGATAGATCAGCTTAAGAATCTCAACTCAACGCAACTGGTGTCAACACACATAATGGAGGTTGCGACAAGGCTTACGGACAGAGTTGTGATGATATCGCACGGATCTGTAGTGTGGAATGGTACCTTAGACGATTTAAAGAAACTCGGGAAAGACGGAGAACCAATCGAGCGTGTGGTCGCAAGGATGTTGACAGATGTTCTTTAAGCTACTGAAATTCGTCATTCTTTCCAGGTTCTCTAAACAGCTTCTGGCAGTTATGCTATTACTACTAGTCTGGGCACTCTTTATAAGCTCTGAAACCGGGTCGTCCTCGGGAGCATTATACTACTATTATGGACCCGCGTTTATGACATTCTTTCTCATCCTTCCGATAATGAGTGGAGGAATAGCAGTGCTGAAGTCGGATAGGGATTTCCTCTTCACACTCCCGGTCAAGAGATCGGATATGGCCATCTCACTTTTCATAGTTCAACTACTCAGTTTCGGTCTCATAATAATATATGTCGTAGCCTACTCATTTTCAAGCCTAAAATCTGTGTTCGCATATGCCCTGATCGATTTCATAGCACTGGTGCTGACTGTGACTTCACTGGGGCCCGTGTCGTATTCTTTCAAAACGATCTGGAGAATTCTGCTAGCAGTAGCTCTTGCATTATGGTCTCTGTCAGCATTCCTTGGATTTCCGTTTTCGCCCGCAGCAATATATTCTGGTCATCCACTATATGCCGCCGTGGCTTCGACAGTCTTGGCCGCCGTGACCGTGCCGCTGGCATTTAGGTCACTTTCCAGAGTGGATCTAGATTTGATGAAAACGTTTACCAGATTTTCGTCTGGTAATGTCAGGCACGTCAGAAGATTCAGTGGAATGACCCCCATGCATGCTTTGTTCGCGGAAAATTACTTCACGGTTGAGGTCTCCGGGAGAATGAACTCGATAGGGGGCGGAGGTTCATACAGATCAGGCAGGTTCAAGCTTACCAATGGGGTAGCGGTGACGACAATAGTTGCCGCGGTGTATTACTACCTGTTCACGTTCAAACTCAATTTTCCCTTGCACACAGAGGAAATAGCCATTATGATCTTATCATTCTACTCGGTAATTTTCATCTTATTCTTCACAATGGGTGTACTAGGCAACGAAAGACTGTGGCTAGGCTTTATGACACGGAACCCAGCCCGCTACTTGAGAGACTTACTGATGGCAAAGTCCCTGTCGATGGCAACTCTTCTTGTTCCCCTGGCGATAGCCAACTTTCTCATTGCCTACCACGGGGACGAGCAGGCCCTCAATTTTGGTTTGTTCCTTATGGTCGTGATACCTTCGTTGATGATCATAGTCGTCTACATGTCGGCTTTCCTTTACCCCTTCCAAATAAAAGAAGAACTCTCTATGCCCGGACAGTTCAATCTGAGGCAGATGGGCACGCTCCTACCAGCACTCCCAGCATGGTTCTTGATTGCCATTTCTTTCGCAGCTCTGGAGGCAGGAATGGGTCTTCTGGCGTTGATAATCACAATTGCCACCTCCGTTGGTGTCTCGGGCCTCGCAATAGGTCTGATCTACAACAAATCCATTGGTAGAAAGGTCATAGACAGATTAGTGGCAGCTGGGTTTGTATGAACTGATGGGTTACTGTATCTTGTGGCTGACCCAAACAGTAATTAGAAGGAAATTGAATCCATTATTGTGATAAACTTGCCTACAGTTCCGAAAGACAAGACGGCTTTAGTGACTGGAGGTTCCGAAGGAATAGGGAAATCGATCGTGGATTCTCTGATAGCCGTCGGGAACAGAGTCATAATAGTGGATAAGAAGGACATAAAATCTGAAGAGACGAGAGGAAATGCCAATGTACTTTTCATAAAATCCGATCTAATGCACACAGAAAACTGTCAGAGAATAGTGGAAGAGCCTGTTGACAGATTTCACTGCATTGATATCTTGATAAACAATGCCGGTTTCCAGTTTGTTTCTCCTCTAGAACAATTTCCAGAGGAAGTGTTCAGAAACATGATCAATTTAATGGTGGTGACTCCCTTTGCACTTTCCAAACTCTCAATTCCCCTAATGAAAGAGAGGGGGTGGGGAAGAATAGTCAACATTGCTTCCATTCATGGAATCGTCGCATCTCCTTTCAAAGCAGGATACATAACAGCAAAACACGCGCTCGTAGGTTTGACGAAGGCAATATCATCAGAATCAGCGCCGTACGGGATCACTTGCAATGCAATAGCACCATTCTACGTGAATACTAATCTCATAACAGATCAGGTTAGGGCCCAGGCATCAGCATGGGGAACCAGCGAAGACAGAGTGATAGAAGACGTCCTGTTAAAGAACTCACCAGTAAAGAGGCTCATAGAGCCTCATGAAATTGCATCCTTGGCGATGTATCTCTGCTCTGATGAATCATCAGCCATCAATGGAGCGGTATTGCCTATAGATCATGGATATACATCCCAGTGACCGGCCTCCGCTTCTGGATACGGAATAAAATTTTGCACTATTCTAAATTTTTTTGACCAAGAAAACAATTTTTCTATTTGATGACTAAATCTTTTTACCAAAGTTTTGCATTTTAAAATATGACAAGTTATGAAACCGTAGAAGATTATGATTACTGGAAACTTGCTCTTAAGATACATGAGCTAAGGGAGATAGGGAGCAAGGAGATTGAATCCTCCAAACTCCTGATGAACATACTTAAATCTCACGGTTTCAAGATAACAGAGAGATTCCTTGAAATACCAACTGCCTTTAAGGCAGAAAAAGTCATAGGAAGTGGAAAACCATCGATTGCATTCCTTGCCGAATACGATGCGCTTCCCGGGATTGGGCATGCGTGTGGTCATAATCTGATAGCTTCTTCGGCAATATTTTCAGCGATCAGAACAGCAGAGAAGATTTCCAATGGAACGATAACAGTTTTTGGAACACCAGACGAAGAAGGTTCTGGAGAATGGGCAGGGTCAAAGATTATAATGGCAGACAGAGGTGCGTTCAAGAATATAGACTTGGTTCTTGGGTCTCATCCGGGAGACGAATGGGAGGTAGGAAGCCAGTCACTTGCGGTTCAAGACCTTGAAGTGACCTTCATAGGCAAAGCAGCTCACGAGGCTGCAAGTCCAAACAATGGAAGAAGCGCCCTTGACGCAGCAGTTCTCACATACAATGCGGTCAACATGATGAGACAGCACGTTAGGAGGGATGCGAACTTCGTAATGCACGGAATAATAAAGGAAGGAGGTACCGCACCAAACGTGACCCCAGAAAGGGCAGTCCTAACATATGGAATCAGATCGACTGATATAGAGTACCATAAGGAGCTCGTAGAGCGGTTCATCAAAATTGTGGAAGGTTGTTCAATAGCAACTGAAACCACCTATTCCATCAAGAAAATCGGGCTCCTTTTCTCGACTACAAAGATCAACAAGACCCTGTCAAACAAGATCAGAGATAACATAATTGCAAGAGGCATCGCTTGTCCAGAACTGGATGATACTTTTTCTCGCCTTCCGAAGGGTTCTACGGACTTCGCCAACGTTTCGCAAGTCGTGCCTGCCCTTGAGGTGGGCTTTCAAATCGCTCCAGAGGGAACTGCTTGGCATTCCAGAGAGTCTCTTGAGGCCGCAAAAAGCACTAGAGCAAAGGATTCCCTGTTAGATGTAATAGAAGTACTGAGCGATACAGCTAAGGAACTCACAGAGAACAAGAGACTGATGGAGGATATTCAGAGGGATTTCTTCCAGAAATAGAGGTTAGATCGATCTGGAAACTTTGTGTGCCACTTTTTCTTTCAGAGTATTCCCGATATCTCATCTGTTCGGTAGATCTTCCGTTGTTCTTTCAGAAATCTTAATACGCTACGCTCATTCTCACTGTACAGTGGGTACAAAATGGCAAAAGAACACGAGCATACGATTGAAGATTATTTTAATTGGAAATACGCAACGGACGTGGATTTTTGTAAGGATGGTACAAAAGTTGCATTCGTTGTTTCCGGTGTGTTTAAGAATTTCAAGGAAGAACTCATTACTGAAGTGGCTGTCCTTACGACCAAAGACGGGAAGCAGAGAACTTTCTCACAGCAGGGCTGGGCCAACTACTCGCCAAGGATAAGTCCGTCTGGAAGAAAACTCGCTTACCTATCGAAGAAAGACGAAGAATATCGAATGATGATTTACAATTTTGAAAGCGACTCAGGACAGGAAATCGTGGTAGAAGGGTCCGCAGAAAGTCTGCAGTGGGGAACAGAAGATTTGTTGATCATTCTGATGAGGGACAGGGACCCAATGAAAGAAGAAAAGGGGAAGGGCAATGATGGATATTTCTTTGAGGAAGACCCCAGGTATGATTCTCTGTGGAGTTACGATTCTGTAGCGGGATTTCACAGGATAACGAACGGAACCCAGATATGGGAATTCAATGTTAATGGCAACGAAATTGCTGCAATTACTTCATCGCTTCCATATGAATGGTCCTGGTATGAATCAAATGTCTCCCTGATCGGACTAAATGACGGGAAGGTCAAGAAGATTTATTCAAAAAAAGAAAGACAGGTTGCAAAACCGAGACTGTCTCCCGACAACAAGAAGCTGATTTTCCTGGAGTCGCTCTGGAGTGACAGAGGAGTAAATTCTGGAGACATCATGGTAGTAGATCTGAAGCGCCAAAAATCGGAGAATCTAACTGAAGGAGATGTTGAGAGTTATTCGGAGATGCAATGGATTGACGGAGAAAGATTCTATGCACTCTCCAACAAGGAGGGAACGTTTTCAATCTCCACCTTTAGCAGCGATAAGAGAACGGTCCTATGGTCGAAATATGGCTCCGTTTACAGACAATGGTCCCCGTCATTTTCCATATCTGGAAGTCAAGCGATTCTATCGTTTGAAAGTGCGAAGCAACCGAATGAGCTTCTCCTTGTTGATCTAAACACCAAGAAGGAAAAGGTGATAACAAAGATCAACAAACAACTGATGGGTTGTAAGAGATACAAATCTGAGAAGGTGAGGTGGAAGTCGAAAGATGGACTTGAGGTATGGGGAATCTTCAGGTCTGCAGGCAGGAACGCCCCACTCATGGTTATGGTACACGGAGGGCCAACCGGTTCTTCTTTCGACTCGTTCATCAGTATGTCGACAATCTTCCTTTCCAATGGCTATTCAGTCTTTCTGCCAAACTACAGAGGAAGCGTAGGAAAAGGCAGGAAATATGCAGAGCTGAACCTGGGGGACATGGGAGGAATGGACCTTCAAGATATCCTAGCAGGTATAGACTATTTGGTTGAGCACAAAGGTGTGAACAGGCAGGATCTTTTCATCACAGGAGGATCGTACGGAGGATACATGTCTGCCTGGGCTATAACTCAAACAGACATTTTCAAGGGATCCATCTCGCTTTTCGGCATTTCAGACTGGATTAGTTTCCACGGTGTGAGTAATCTCCCAACATGGGACAGGCTACATTACAATGAAGACCCGTACAAATTCGAGAAGTTCATAAAGTTCTCTCCGCTCTGGTACGTAGACAGTGTGAAGACACCGGTACTCTTAGCGCACGGAATAGAAGATCCATACGTACCAGTGGGTCAGTACTACCAGTTCTACAGGGCATTAAAGGACAAAGGAAAAGATGTAAGGCTCCTACTGTTCCCAAGAGAGGGACATGGATTTAGAGAGAGAAAGCACCAAGAAAAATTCTACAGGGAGATATTCGATTGGTTGAAAGAGAGGAGATAGTCGGATAAGGGACTCCGAATTTGGAAACGGCCGATTACCCGGATTAATCTATTATCGGTAAAGCCAGCCTACCTCTACTTATCTCCGTTTCTAGCTTTTATGAATTTCTTTACATAATCTGGAATTTGTAGACTTGACACAAATTCGGGTGGGTGGAATATGGTCGAGAAGGGAATCACTCCCGCCCATATTTCTGGATTTCTTCTCACTTCAGAGGGGCCGCCCTTCCTCACCTTTAAAGAAAATTGTTCCAGCTTGACCTTGAAAACCGACACATTGGCTAGCTCGTCGTTGTTTGGTAATTCTGTGTTCTCCTTTCTTCCGGGAACCAAGTGGTCTATCCACTCTTTGAAGAAGGAAAGTTTTTCTTCCAATCCCTCCAGTTCTACAGGTTTTCCAAAGATGATTGCAGATCTATAGTTCATTGAGTTATCTGCAAGTCCTTTCGCAAGGACCAGACCGTTCAGTTCCAAAACAGAAATCGCGACTAGCGTCCCAGCCCTCAGTGTGTTTGAAATTCTTGCGGCGGGGCTACCGTGAATGAATATGAAGTCTGAATCGTTGTAGTACGTCATCGGTATTATGTAAGGCTGCCCTTCGAGTTGGAAGGCGACCTGACAGACAAAGCCGCTTTGGAGTATGCTCATCAGCAATTCTCTATCATAACTGCCCCTTTCCGGATGTCTCCTGACTTTTGTCATATTATCATAAGTCACACTTCTCCAATTCGAGAAACTAAAAATATTTTCCTCAGAATTACAATGACAACAGTTCCCAATTGAATATCCAAAATCACGACTAAACTCCAATCTTCTCTCTGTCCAAGTAAATGCTCTCCTCCCTTTTAACCAGATTACGAGGTCTCTTTCCGTCCATAAACAGTTTTACGTTTTCAAATGCTTGCCTGAAGGCGATTTCCATAACTTCTCCAGACAAGCCGCCTGCGACGTGAGGTGTTATCACGACATTTGCCTGAGTCGAATCCTCGAGTTTCGGCTCTCCCCACCAGACGTCAGTCAAATACGAAGCTTCACTGTTCTTTTCAAGAAAGTCGAGCATAGCAGATTTGATCACAGTCTCCGATCTAGCGACATTGACAATGGTGCAATTTCTCTTCACTTTCTTCAATTGTTCTTCGCCAATAATACCGAGCGTGTAATTAGTCAGCGGTATGGAAATGACTATAAAGTCTGAGTCTGAAAGTAGTCTATCCAGTCCATCCATTCCCATAAATTCGTCCGTGTTCTGATCTTTGAACCCTCTTCCGATCGAGATCACCTTCATTCCGAAAGATTTGGCAATCGAAGCTACCCTGCTCCCTATGCCTCCGTAGCCAATTATCCCCATCGTCTTTCCGAACAGTAGTCTTGTTGTTCTGGGATTAAAGATTCCTCTTCTGGTCTCTTCTTCAAATGCAGATATCTTCTTTGATCTCTCCAATATCAATGCGAATGCATGCTCTGCCACAGATAATGAATATGCACCTGCGTTGCTTGCAATGAGGGTGTCTCCAGGGATGCTTTCAATATTCAAATGATCTGTTCCTGCGCTCAGTGTCTGGATGAACTTGAAAGTCCTATCTCTTGGAAAATCGTCACCTCTCACGAGAATGATATCTGCACTTCCATTCGCAGGAAACCAAATGATGTTTTCGTTTCCAAGGATTTCCCGGCCTATTCTCATGTACTTTTCTTCCAGTTCGAAAGGGACTAGGATTTTCATGTTATCGGGATACCAACGAACTAGTTATTGCTTTTTCTGAGCTCTATCTCGGGATGACATATCGCTTCAAAATGCGTTGAAATTTGGGCTCTTGTCTCTTACAAATGTTCCGTTCTGAAGATCTTTGAACGAATCCTCAATTTCTTTCCAGTCATTCATTACGATCGGACCGTACCAGCTGATCTTGTCTTCTGTCCTCCTTCCTGATATGTAAATGTAACGGTGTTTCTGGTTCCCATCGATCTTTATATTGCCGCCTGTGGTACCGAACACTGCAACTTCCAGTCTGTTCAAGGATGTGCCGTTAGCCCGGAGGCTGCCTTCCATGGGGATGATGAGTGAAGTGAATCCCTCCGGCTTCGGTATCTCGAGGTACCCGCCGTTTGATGTGACGTCGAAGTAACTTACATCCAAACTGTGTCTTTCCATTGATGGATTGTCTCTGCCCTGGATGTTGCCAGAAATGACCTTTATCTCATTTTTCTCTGATTGCAGCTTGTTGAGGTGATTCACGTCGATGTTTCTGTAAGTGGGTTTTGAGAACTTGTCACTTTTCCTTAGATTTAACCACAGCTGGAAGCCTAGCATCTCTTTATCGTGTCCAAAAGAACTTGGCATTTCTTGATGGAAAATCCCACTTCCTGCAGTCATCCATTGGATTTCCCCTTGTCTTATCACTCCCTTGTTTCCAATGCTATCTTCATGTTCCACTTTTCCCTTCAGTAAATATGTGAGGGTCTCTATTCCCCTGTGTGGATGCCACGGAAATCCCATCTCGTAATCTTCTGGATTATCAGAGCCAAAGTAGTCAAGTAAAAGAAAGGGGTCCGTGAGTTCATAAGTTCTGGGAGATCCGAACAATCTTGATATCTTGACTCCGGCCCCATCTCTTACTTCCTTTCCTCTAAGGATAAGGCTAGGTTTTAATGTGTTTCCCTTGTTGTCCACTTCGCTTGTCATGATATGAAATTAAACGTAAGTATATAAGAATAACTTAGTTTCTGAAGATAAGACAGATCCAAATCTGTCATAGCTCGTCGTTCAGATTTTGTCTTCAGGTCTGTAGAATTTTCCCGATTTGATTCTTTCCTTGCTTTCGCTGTAAATATAAATCTGAGACGGATCCTCGTCTTTGGTTATTCGATGACTGTCGTCACAGAATGGCTTGTTCTGGGAGAGGCCACAAGCACAGAATTCTAATGGCAGATCGAGCAGCTTTGAGTTAGGATCAAGCCTCTCTGCACCTGGAAGATCCCTGACTTTCATCTTATATGGGCTGGTTCTTTCATGATTAACCATTCTCATAGCGTTTAAAACAAGTCATACTTAAAAATATTTTGCGTGATAAAACCTGCTTATTTTCCTACTACTGTGAAAACAACGTTTTATCTCAAGCTTCATTTGTTTGCCATGGAAGAGTACGAGACGGTCACTAAGAAGGGACTGATAGAAAGGAGAGTGTACGTAGACTCTGGCAGGTTTTTGATATATGGGTATGAATCTGGTGGCAAGATTTCAAACAAATTTAGAATAGTTCTTAACGGGAGGGAAAGGAAGTCATTTTTCCTCATCAATACCGGCAAAGGAAGAAACATTACGGTGGATGCTGAATATGAAGACGACGTTAAAATCCTGAAGGATGGGGAATCGTCTCAGGTGTCGGACCTCCTGTGACTGATCCATTTCTTCCGCTCTCTCAGTGGAGTACTCCCTTCAGTCTTTCCAAAAAATTTTCTTGAAAAAGGGATTGCTGTTCTTTTCCTCTTCTAAAGTTGTGAATTCTCCATGACCAGGATAAATATCCAGGTTTGTCTCCAGATTCTTTGCCCACTGTATACTTCTAGACATCTCTGTGAACGATCCTCCGAAATCTGTCCTTCCAAT
>JACWAC010000164.1 GCA_014874235.1 Thermoplasmatales archaeon | reverse complement strand
TCATTCCCAGTATCACGAAGTACTCCTGAGGGGCATTCTTCATTCCTCCCATCGAAGGAGACAGCTCCACCATTAACGTCGTACTCCCATTCACATAAATCTTGTTTGATGCATTAACCACGCTGACATAAGACGACTGGGTATCGAGTGCGTTCACTGCACTCTGGGTCATGTATCTTGCGTTGCTTGGTGCATAATTGTCGTGGCTTGAAATAGCCACGTAGGAACCTATTCCAACCACCAAGGCGAATGTGACAACGAAGACAATCACAACGACATACCTGGTTCTCATGTTACGTCACTGCCTCTGAATATCTTTCTTCATTGCATCGTACTGATCCTTTGTTATTTCACCTTTCGCATACCTGACATCGAGTGCCTCAATCGCCGAATTGCCTGGGCGGTATGCATCATCGTATCTGTGGTCGTGATTGTGGCCCGAAGCTATCTCAACTATCCAGTATATGAACAGTAAGAACAGCACTATGGGTATAATCATGAACAGACCACCAAATACCCACATTCCTGTTCCTCCTCCCATCATCCCATAGCCGTACCCGGCGCCAGCACCATATCTGCTCCCATATAGCAGAGAGAGTGTGACACCTGCTACAACGAGGGCCACAATGACCGCAAGGAATATCCAGAATATTCCCATTATGTCATTTCTGTTTCTCATTCAAATTACCTCATATTGTTCTATTCTGAAACTCTTAATAAGCGTTCACTGAAATCAATTTCAGAAATGTGAAATGTTACCTTGAAAGACGTTTCAGGACGACCATATTTGTAGATCCATGCCTGATCTTATCGACAACTCCCTTCTTTTCGAGCCTGTCCACTATCCTCGAGACGGTGGCACGTGACATCCCGTCTAATCCTACCATATCCTTCTGAAGAACCGAGCCACCAGCGTCACTAAGGACTCCGTAGATTCTCTTTTCACCTTCGTCTAGGTACTGGAGCACCTGCTCACCCAGAATCTGTCTGGATTGTTCTGCGATCGACTCACCGGTACTGAGTTCAACAAACCTGCTAGAGAGCAACTTTACCTTCCTCTCGAGGTAGATTATAGAAAAGATCAACAGAACAATAGAAAAGATCAGGCTTATCAAGAAATACCAATCCATCCGCTCCTGGAGCAGGAAGATCGAAAGAGGATTGATCTTGTATATCATTGGTACCAGCAGTACTGAAGTGAATATCAGGATTACAGAGGAGAGCGCGATGATTGCGCTTACAATGGTCTCAATCATTATCCTGTATACCGATTTTGTGTATGGTTCGGTTCCGTTTTTACCCCTCTCCTCACCGTCTGCTCTTCCTCTCATCTAACGCCTAGAGATTGCGTCTATGCATAAAAGGAGAGTCATTTCTCTTCTAGGATGACATCAGAGGTTTGGAAAGAGGAACTTTGCGTCGTATTCCACCTAAATTCTGACTAGTTTTAGAAAACATAATAAATGAAGAAAAAAAGGTAAGTGCTACGGAACAAGTTTCAACGGGCGAGCTCCTTTACCGTTGCAAGTGACTTCCTGATCCGTGGACGAAGCAGAAGGGAATTCACAACTACAGAAATGGAGCTGAATCCCATTGCCCCTGCAGCGAGAATAGGAAGAAAAGAATAGATTCCCAGGCCAAATGCAGGTACAAGCAGCCCACCAGCAATTGGTATGAGTGCAGAATTGTAACCCGCCGCCCAGCCAATGTTCTGTTTAATCTTGGAGATTGTGCTCCTGCCGATCAGTTTTGCATAGACCACGCTCGTAAGGTCGCTGTTCAACAGTATTATGTCTCCACTTTCCTTTGCGATATCACTTCCGGAACCCATCGCTATGCCGACGTCCGCTGTCTCAAGCGCAATAGTATCGTTTATGCCATCTCCCACAAAGATAACGTGATCTCCCTTGTCCTGATAGCTCTTCACTATGACTGATTTGTCATCAGGGAGAACTTCGGCGTGCACATCGTCGATTCCTATCTCTTCAGCAATTCTGTGGGCTTCATCGGAGGAATCACCAGTGACCATCGATGTCTTAATGCCAAGGGAACGCAGCGCCCTTACTGCAGCTACCGATTTCTCCCTGACGCTGTACGTCAGTATCATTCTCCCGCTCAGTTTTCCGTTAATCGACATCTCAACTGCAGAACCTCCCTTCACTTTCGCCCTGGATATTTCGACACTGTCACCGTTCACCTCTCCTCTTATCCCGTGTCCAGGGATCTCTAGTATGTTTGAAGAATGGAATGTTTCAGCATTCCTGTTCTTTGCGTAATTGACTATTGCCCTTGCAACAGGGTGGTTCGAGGATGACTCTATTGCCGCTGCATAACCAAGGACCAAGCTCTCAGACGATCCGTTAAATGCAGAGAATGACGAAATCAGTGGGTCGGAATC
>JACWAC010000037.1 GCA_014874235.1 Thermoplasmatales archaeon | reverse complement strand
CTGTTTTCGTTGAACAAATCAAGCGCTTCCTTGGCAGTCGCTTTTTCGTGAACTATTGCCCTGATGGACTTTATCATCGCAACCGGGTTGTCGTTCTGCCAGATGTTTCTTCCCATGTCCACTCCGACCGCTCCTTCCTGTAGTGCATTGTTGACCAGGTTGAAGACGTCCATCTCGGTATTTAGTTTTGGGCCTCCCGCAACTACAAGAGGAACAGGAGTTCCGTCTGCAACCTTCCTGAAATTTTCACAGTAGTATGTTTTTACCACATGTGCTCCTATCTCTGCTGCAAGTCTGCAGGCCAGGGCCAGGTATTTTGCGTCCCTCTTTTCCAGCTCTTTCCCAACGGCAGTTATAGCCATTACGGGCATTCCGTGATCCTCGCCCTCGTCAACAAGCTCTGAAAGGTTAATCAGAGATTGTTTCTCGTGCGGAGTGCCCACAAAGATTGAAATTGCAACCGCAGAGACATTCAGTCTCAGAGCATCAATCATTGAAGTGGTAATCTCCTCATCGCTCAGGTCTTCCTTCAAAACGCTTGCTCCGCCTGAAACTCTCAGAAGGATAGGGGTATCCCACTTCGGGTCTATGGAAGTCCTTAGAACTCCTCTTGTGACCGCAACTGTATCTGCATACGGAAGCAGTGGTTCCAGCATCTTTCTAGGATTTTCTAACTTGTGCGTGGGTCCCATAAAATACCCGTGGTCTGCCGCAAGCATTACAGATCTTCCAGTGGCAGGCTTAATCATTCTTGATAGTCTATTACTCATTCCCCAGTCCATATTTTTCCCCTTTTATAGCACCCTCGAATTATATCTTAGGCTAATAAGATTTCTGTCAGTTCTAACCATAAGGCAACACGTTCTTTTCTTACATCTCTCTGCTCAGAACCTACAGTTTCAGACCGAGATCGATGAATACTCATCAAGCCTTTAATAAGGAGACAAGTTGAGGAACTTATGTCTTCATTGAAGATTGAAGATTTTTACGACCTAAGATTTCTTGCAAATTTGAACGTCGCAAATGGCAGGATATTCTTCGAGATGTTCAAGCCCATCGAAAAGACCAACAAGTACGAATCTGAAATTTTTGAGTTGAAGGGTTCAAGAGCTCTGAAATACACTAGAGGAAATGAAGATAGAGATGCCGTCACAGATCTGACGGGATTTCGAATGGCTTACCTCATAAGGGGAGAGAAGAAGACAACAGTACTGGTCAAGAACATCGAGACCGGGCAAGAACAGAAGTTGTGGGAAACGGAAATGCTTGTAAAGAAGATGCAGTGGGACAGACAGTCTAAGGGTCTGTATCTTATAGTTCAGGACAAACCAAAGTTCGAAGATTTCAAGATTATCGAGAAGTATCCAATATACTTCAACGGAGAGGGATTCTATCCGTCCGTCAATTTCAAGCTTGTGCATTTGGCGTCTGGTGGAAGATTGCGAACATTGCTGGACGGGAACGAGGAGCTGATCGATTTTTCCGTGAATCCATCGGCGAACGAAATTGCAATAGTGAATCGGCCCGAAACCTGGGACGTCTACGATTCCAGGTTGAGTATTCTTGACACGAACAGCAGAGAAATCAACCACGTCGAACAGATAAAAGGAGGAGTGAGTACTCCAGTCTATGGTCTGGACGACACTCTGTACTTTACTTATTCCAAACAATCGAAGAGCATCTTTGAGAGCCCAAAGATATATAGCTACAGAGAAGGACATCTCATCAACCTGCTAGAGGATTGTGACATCTCCCCAGAAAATACAGTGAATTCAGACTCGAGGATGGGAAGCACCAAAACGTTCGTGCCACACAACGGATACATTTACTTTGTCGCTAGCGTTGAAGGAAGGGCGGGAATATACAGGATAGGAACGAAAAAGAAACTCGAGAGGGTCGTTCACGGAGATTTTTCAGTTGATTCCTTCGACTTTGTCGGAGACTCGATATACTACATTGCACAGTCGTCCAGGTGTCCCCAAGAAATCTATCTATATGATGGGAAGAGCAGACGAATCACCTCAATAAATTCGAGAATCGAGAGAAGGTCCAATAAAAGGGCAAGCAATTTCAAAATGAAGACTGGTGACGGGAAGGAGATTGAAGGCTGGTTCCTTAAGGGGAGGAAGAGGGTATCGGTGCTAGAAATTCACGGTGGTCCAAGAACTTCCTACGGGGAGGGATACATGTTCGAATTCCAACTCTTGAATTCGAACGGATTCAACTTGATCTACTCCAACCCCAGAGGAAGCGACAGCTACGGTGATGACTTTGCCCTGGAGATCAAGGACAGATATGGCGAAAGGGATTACCACGATATACTAGAGCTATTGGACTATTCCTCTAAAAAACTCGGATTGAACGCGGATAGGGTCGGCGTAATTGGGGGTTCTTACGGTGGTTTTATGGTAAACTGGATAATCGGACACACCGATCGATTCAAGGCGGCCGTAACTGACAGGTCGATAAGCGACCAGATATCCTTCTTCTTTTCGAGCGACATCGGGCCGAGGTTCAACTCCGATCAGATGGGAGGATCTCCGTACGACAATCTCGACCACTTCTGGGACAAATCACCCATCAAGTTCATCCAGAACGTTAAGACACCTCTGCTGATAATCCACTCTGAGGAAGATTACAGGTGCCCGGTATGGCAGGCATATGAGCTCTTCACTCAATTGAAGAAACAGGGATCAGAGGTTAGGATGGTTTTATTCAAGGGAGAAAACCACGATTTGTCAAGAGGAGGAAAACCCAAAAACAGAGTCAAGAGATTGGAAGAAATTCTCAAATGGTTTGAGGAAAAATTAGTGTAATTCCAGGCATCACACTGGAGAAATTCTGTAACTATTCCTTGCCTACATGCAAATAGTATTCCATTCTCTTGACTATTTCATCTGGAAAGTTTTCGGGCGAAGTCGCTCTATATCCAAATAATTTCATAGCCAGCATCCTGTTGTTCACTAGCAACTGAGAATATTCAAATCTCAGAGTGGCAAATTCCTTGTTAACATACCAGAGTTTCTTCTTAAGTTCGTTGTCCTTCACCTTTCCAACTCCTCTAATTTTTTCTTGAATAATTCTAGATCCGCTTTTGCGATTTTGACTCTGGCTTTAAGCTGTTCTAGCTCTTCCTCTCCCACACGCAGTTCCTGTTCCAACACATCCATAATTCTCCATCCTGAGCTAGGAATCATCATTCGTTAAGAAAGTTCGGCTTTACGAGCTCTGGAGGATTCCATCTCCAAACTCCCAATTGCCTAAGGAATCATATATTTTACTACAAATAATGACTCTATTTCAGAACTGAATATCTCTTCCATCAAATCGGTACCCCTTACGATTAGAGGGGCGATTCAAGCGTAATATGTCTCCCCGTAAGGTCCTCTCTCGAAGTTTATCAGTTTTGCGGGAATATTCTCCAGCTTACCATTGTCCTTGAAGTAGAACAGGATACCCATGCTTGCTCTTCCGGAATCAGCGACACCGCTGATAATATCCTTTCTCACGTTTGTTATATCTCCACCGGCAAATATTCCCGGGTAACTAGTCATGTTGTGCTGGTTGACGATGATATCCCCAGAAGGGGTCATGTTGATCTTTTTCATTATTTCTTCAGGAATGAAGGAGAGATCCCCCTTCTGTCCCGTCGCCTCAATTACTGTGTCAACCTCCACTGTATATTCTCTGTCCTTGATCGGAACCGGTTCTCTTCTGCCTGTTCCCCTGAAAACCATCTCGTTTTTCCAGTACTTTACTCCTCTTACCTGTCCGTTCTCTCCGTAATATTGAGTGGGAGTTACTTCCCAGATGAACTGCACTTTCTCTTCTTCTGCTTCGTCCAGTTCCTCTTCTGCGTTGCTGGAAGGATAACCAGGTCTGTCCGTGACAGCCCTCCTGTACATTACTATGACTTTCTTCGCCCCCAATCTTAGGGAAATTCTTGCTGCATCGAATGCAGTAAAACCTCCCCCGATAATCGCGACGGTATCTCCGACTTCGATATCCTTTCCATTATTTATCTGTCCGAGGAAATCGATGGCGTGATAGACGCCCTTCAGTTCCACTCCGGGTGTCCTGGTCTTTGAAGGTTTCCAGTTGCCTATAGCGATGTAAACCGCATCGTATTTTTCCATGAGTTCTTCGAACTTCACATCCCTTCCTATCTTCTTGTTGTAATTGATGTGCGCTCCGTAAGAAAGAATGTGTTCAGCTTCCTTTTCAACTGTTTGTCTCGATAGTCTGAAATCAGGTATGCCGTGTACCATCATGCCGCCTGGCCTGTCCGTGGCCTCAAAAACATCCACCTGTATTCCGTTTATAGAAAGATAGAAAGCGGCTGACAGTCCAGAGGGTCCCCCGCCGATGATCGCCACTTTCGGATGTCCTCCGAGATCGTTCTGAACGATCCCCAGCGACTCCTTGTAATCTGGTGAATTCTCTGAGATGTATCTCTTAATGTGCCTTGTCGAAACCGGCCCCTTGTTATCATCAAGGATGCAATTATCCTCACACGGGTGCGGGCATACGCTTCCACAAACACCAACGAACGGTAGTTTCTCAAAATTGATTTTCAGCCCCTCTTCCAGGTTCCCGTTCTTCACCGCTATCTGAAATCCCGGAACGTCGATTCTTGCAGGGCAACCCTCGATGCAGAGTCCACAGCCTAGACATCTTGAAGCTTCAGCCGTCACTTCTTCAATCGTATAGGGTACCAAAGTTTGAACGTCCAAGCTCTTTACTCTATCCTCTTCCTTAAAATGTTTTATAGGTACTCTCGAGTAGTTCACATAGTTCAAATAGGTCCACCAATACGAAAGTTCATACGATATTATAAGAATTTTCCAGTCGCGACTGGTCTAAGAGAATCGAGAAAAAAGAGGATGAGAATTTATCAGTTCTTGGCTATCTCAGGTGCATGGTCTCGAGGCTATGGGCTGCCCTGTAGAAACTTGGGTCAATGTCAAGACTTTTCTTGTACATTCTTTCTGCCAACTTCTCCTTTCCTAGACTCTCGAAAATTTGACCCTTCACGAAGTAGATATCGGCCTTGGGAGGACTCACTTTTGAAATTAACCTAAGGTCGTCCATTGCCATTTTAGGATAGCCCATCATCGCAAGAGTTATTGCCCTGTTGAAGTAGGAATCCACCGCCTTCTTGTTGCCCTCTTTCTTCAGTATAGTTATCGATTTGGAGTACAGATCAACTGCCTCAGAGTAGAGAGCGTCTTCGACCAGTCCGTTGGCGAGTTCGTAATACTTCCTGGATATATTCTTCGTCGCTTCGGCTCGCTCTTTCTTTTTCCCAGGACCCGAAAGGCTAGTTCTGAGTTCGTCTATCTGTTTTTCTATCTCGATCTCCTGTTTATCCCTGTCGAGAACCCTCTCCATTCTCTCTGGGCTTACAGCCGTGGCTAACGTCTGATGGTAGCTATCTTTCATTGTGGAATTATGACAATTGCGATATTAAAAGATTTCGTACTTGATTAAATTTATTTGATATGCTTTTTCTCCTAAATCGTAATTTAAAATTGAATTCCGACTCAGCATAGATGCAAGTCGAAAATTAGGAGCGGGCCAGAAAAATCAGATACTATCTCTCCTGAATTCTATTCTTCCCTCTTCGAATGTGAGGGAGTAGATGTCGTTGACCTCGAACTTGATCCCGAGAGATTCGTATTCCTCATCCGTCAATCTGAGTATGAGCTTCTGGTTCGGTCTAGATTGAATTCCTACCGTCTGAGAAATCCCTTTCATGAGATCGTTTACGAATTCCGGACCCAAAGTGAAACTCTGAACGTTGCGATCTTTTTCAGTTACGTATTCGTCGAGATCAATTTCTCTTCCCCTTGTCCTTGTATCTTGGTCATAGTATGAGGATATGTTTATTACGATTATTCTCTTGCTCAACATAGATCGGCAACCTAAATTGATATATCTATTTGTAGGTGATAGCATCAACTGTACTGTATCGCTATAAGAATAACGTTTATCATCAAAGGTCCAAAAACACTATTTCGAATTAGGGGGGTTTTCAATAAATAACGACGCTTGATCGCCTCTTAGACCTGTGTAGCGCCTCGACACTTCTTTCACCAAATCTTCATTTCCTCCATTGTGCAACGCAATGACAGCATTCCTAGCCAACCCCTCGAATGTCGCCCTTTTTATTGCACTTCCCTTGAAGGTCGTGTCAAATGTTTCCTTATCCATGAACGCTAGATCCTCCAGTTTCAGCCTATTGGAAAAAGAATCCAATAGGACATCTGAAACCGATGACTCCTTCTTGCCGCTGTTCCAAGGGCAAACATCATTGCAGATGTCACATCCAAAAATCATATCGTCCATCTTGTCCGAGATACTTCTGGGAATAATCCCTCGATTCTCTATGGTGTGATAAGAGATACAGAGATTAGAATCGATCGTTCTGTCAATATTTATCGCACCCGTTGGACAGCTATCAATGCATCTGGTGCATCTTCCACAGAGATCCTGTGACGGAAGATATGATGAGTCTATGGGTAGGTCAGTTACTGCAGCTCCAATGAACGTGAAAGAACCAATTGAAGGATCGATTAACATAGAATTCTTCCCAATCCAGCCAAGGGAGGATTTTCTGGCGATGTATCGTTCGAGCAACGGACCGGTGTCAACATAAGTCCTGTAATTCTCAAGAAACAGTCTGTTTTCGACCATGAATTTCTCAATTAAACGAGGGAGGAATTTGTGATAATCGGTGAATCCCGCATAGGAAGCTATTCTTCCATATCCTGCCCTTGAAATTTTTTTCCTCTTGTAGTTCAACAGAAAGACGATTATTGATTTTGAATTCCGCTCAAGGAGAGAAGTGTCTGCATTCTTCTGGACCCTATCATTCTTGGAGAGGTACATCATCGAAGAATGATAACCTTTGGATAACCAGCTGGAGAATGATTCGGTGTCTTGAATTCCAACTCTAACCGAGGAATACTTTAAGTCAGAATGAACAGACAGATTCTGATCCAGCAGCACGAAGTCAAATGAGAAAGGTGCTCAAAAACTTCATGCTTTTATTGCTAATGTGCATCCACACGAAATGGAAATAGGAAAAGTTGGATTGAGAGATGTCAAGGGGATCTTGCACAGGAACAAGGGCTCTATGATAGAGAGCAATGTTATAGGTTCCGATTTTTCATTCCTGAAGCGCAAGGCCACCAACTTGATTTTCAAGATAGAACCGATGGTCTTCTACAAGTTTCTTTCGACGAGAGATAATGCTCGGCTATCTGCAATATTTCCCTTGAACGATTTCGTAACCTCTGGTACTATGCCCTCAATTGCGATGATCGATTTTGAAAAAACATCTGAATCTGGAAAGGAATTCTACGGTTACATGGATGGTGTTTTCAAGTTCTTGAATGAGAGAAAGATTAAAGTTGCATCCGGTCACACTGGGAACTACGGGAACTTGGGCTACGGCGTTGCAGGGACGATGGCACTGGTAGGCTTTAAGAAACCAATCTTCAACTACAAGAGGATAGAGAAGGAAGATTCCTTTTATTTGGTTGGAAAACTTGGAGCAGAATTATCATACTTTCAAGACACATTTAGAGGAAAAAGAAGCAGATACATCGCAGAGTTATCGATAGAAGGTTACGTAGGAGAATTTGTTAAGAGGAGCAAAATGGTGCATTATCTGCACGACCTCTCCGAGGGCGGGTTGCTGAGAGCGCTGCGTGAGGTATCTGAACTCGTCGGATGTGGCTTCAATGTTGAATCAAAGATGATGGAAGCAGTCGCTGTGAAGGAAGTTAGGGACTATGGAGCCAGAATATTTTCGGCAAGCTCGTCTGGATCAGTGATTGCGTCAGTTGACTCCAAGCGGAAGAAAGAATTCGAGAATACAATGAATGAAAAATCCTGGCCGTTCTTCGAAATAGAAACGAAAAAGAAGGGAATAACGCTCAACAACAAGACATTCAACGGCAAAGATATTATTGCAGAAGTATTGGTTTAGAGACCAGCAATTATACTATCGAATGCGGCAGTGAAAACCAGTTGTGTTTTGATGCACCAAGTAATTTATATTAACACTTGATTGGGAATGTAGTGAAAATAGACGGATTTGTACTGCTTCTAGCAAGCGATGGCACATTCAAACTGGATGGAGGGGCGATGTTTGGAATCGTTCCGAAACCGGTATGGGAAAGATACTTCAAGCCGGATGAAAGGAACAAGATAACGCTCGGAACGAATGTGCTCGTAATCAAGAATGAAAACAAAGTGGCACTGGTTGACCTGGGTATTGGTAACAAGTTTGACAAGAAACTTGAAGACATCTACGAGATAAACAGGACGAAGACTCTCCTGCAGGACCTGAGTGAGAAGGGGATTGAGAGGGGAGACGTGACTCACATATTCATTACGCACGGCCATCTGGATCACACCGGTTGGACTACCACATACAATCATAACGAACTCGAACCCACGTTTCCGAATGCCAAATACATCATGCAGGAAGATACCCTGAAGGAAATAAAAGAACCGAACCAGAAGACCAAGCCCAATTACAACTACCTGAATTTTCAGAATCTGGACAGCCATATTGAGCTCCTGAACGGAGACGAGGAAATCTTTCCCGGAGTCGAACTTGTCAAGTCAGGAGGTCACACGAAGGGACATCAGGTAGTTATCGTGCGTGTAGGAAACAAGACGTTCATCTATTTCGGGGACCTGATTCCAACGTCTGCGCACATCAAACCTGCGTATGTTATGGCATACGATCTCTACCCGATGGATACATTCTCTAAAAAGAAGGAAATTCTCGAAAAGGCATACGAGGAACAGTGGACGTTGTTCTTTGAACACGATCCGGTGACGTCCACGGCACAGCTGGCTGATATAGAGAGTTACAGTCTCAAGAAGATATCGATCTAGAAACTTGGTGCGCCCAGCTTCATTATCTCTCTTGCTACGATAACTCTCTGTATTTCGTTGGTTCCTTCATAAATCTGAGTGATCTTGGCTTCCCTGTATCTCCTTTCTGTCGGGTATTCAGAAGTCATCGAGTGATGACCCAGTATTCCGACGGCGTCCGAAGTTATCTTTACAGCAGAATCACCGGCCTGAAGTTTTGAAAGCGAGCTAAGCAGTGTCGTATCTTTTCCAGCCTCCACCAGACTTATTGATTCGTTGTACTTGGTAACAGAAGAGTGGAGTTGGTTGATCATATCTGCTAATTTGAACATCGCGTTTTCCTTGAGGTGCCCGTTAAATTTTCTATCGTAACTTATAATGTCCATAATTGCTCCCTCAGAAATGCCTATGGCCTGGGAAGCAATCCCTATCCTCCCAACGTTAAGAGTGTCCATTTCTATCCTGAATCCCTCGTTAAGATTCCCAACAATCTGTTCCTCTCCCACTTCAACGTTGTCCATCAGGACTTCAGTTGTGCTGGTTCCCCTTATCCCCAGCTTCCTGAACTCCTTCCCAACAGATAGTCCGCTCATTTCTTTGTCCAGAGCGAACAGCGTTATACCGTGATGCTTCTTTTCGGGAGCAGTCACAGCAGAAGCGAGAAAGAATTCAGCCTCGCCTCCATTTGTGATGAAGGTCTTTCCACCATTCAGCACATACCTTTCGCCCTTCTTTGTTGCAGTAGTCTTGATAGCTGCGGCATCAGAGCCGGCTGCTGGTTCAGTAATTGCAAGTGCTCCTATCGTTCCCATGGAGATTCTAGAAAGATACTTCTTCTTGAGCGATTCAGTTCCATATTTGAGCACAGGCTCCCCAAAAAGTGAAACTGTCACATCAGGAATCAGAGCTGTCGACGCGCACTCTCTTGAAATGATTCTAATGCTCTCCATTAGGGTCCCGAGTGAGAATCCCAGTCCTCCATATTCCTTCGGGATGTAGGTTGAGAATACTCCTATCTCGCCCATTTCCTTTATAAGATCAACGGGGAACGATGAAGATTCATCTATTTCTGACGCTCTAGTCCTGACTTTTGAAGTTGCAAAATTCTCGACTTCTTTCAACTTTTCCTGCTCAGGAATGGGTAAATTCATTTAGTTCCAGTATGAGTAGATGAAAATTAATTTTGGCTCTTTGAGAAAATATGACAAAAGTCTTATATTTGTCTTATGTATATATTCAGGAATG
>JACWAC010000163.1 GCA_014874235.1 Thermoplasmatales archaeon | reverse complement strand
ATGAGCATCCTTTTAGCAGGCAACTGAGAAATGAACTCTAAATTATTCTTTCTAGCGTTATAGATGTTTTAAAATAAACTTGGACTTCATGATTTAAAGCTTGGAATGTTCAATTCGCATGTATTTACTATATAACAACGTGTCGACCACTAGGTGAAAAGCTTAATATTCAATAAAATTCGGATTATGTGCTTACAATATTTTACCCCATTATGAAGGCACAAACGGGGTCTCGCAGATACTCAGAGAGAATTATCAGCGAGTTGACCTCTATCGGTTATGAGTTCAGGAAGGTGGGTGTGAGGAAGTTGGAGTTTTCATTTAGGGGTAAACCGATTGGAGGAATTTTATCACAAAAAGTTACTTCCTCTCTACACAGAACGAACGATCACCCTATTCACGCACTAACGCCTGAGGTTGCACCAAGCAATGCAGATATAGTAACGGTGCTAGATTTGATTCCGTTCATTGAAAGTAAACAGTTCATAACCAGCGAGTACAACAAGAGGGCTTACAATCTTATGTTTAAGAATGTCTTTGGGGCACAGAATTTCATTGTCCCTTCTGGAACGATTAAGAAGGACCTGATCAATCTCACCAGCATAGAAGAAGAAAGGATCAAAGTAGTATACATGAGCATAGATCATTCAAAGTTCTATTTCGACCCGACGAACCCTTTTCCAGACAACGGCAAAATTCATCTCGTCACGGTCGGAGACTTCAATCCAAGAAAAAGATACGATCTGCTATACGAAGAAGTATCAAAAAACAGGGATCTAGAGCTGTATCACATAGGGCCAGTGAATTCTTGGTCGGAAAGAGCTGCCAGACTCTCTGAACTTGCTAAAGAAAAGG
The DNA here is from genome assembly GCA_014874235.1 of Thermoplasmatales archaeon. Classification (GTDB taxonomy): domain Archaea; phylum Thermoplasmatota; class Thermoplasmata; order Thermoplasmatales. Next base: position 1,549 of record JACWAC010000163.1, on the reverse strand, counting down.
GAAATATATTCATAATGGGCCAAAAAGATGATGCAACACTGAGAAGATACTTATCTAACGCCGATCTGTTCGTTTATATTTCAGATGCAGAGGGTTTTGGATTTCCGCCCATTGAGGCGATGGCTTGTGGCACTAATGTGGTATTGAATGATCTTCCCATCTTTCAAGAGACCGTTGGAAACATGGGTTTTCTGAGCAAAGTTGAAAATTTCGGCGATACAATCAATCGTGCCCTGAAGAACAAAAAAGGAAGAGAAGAGCTTAGAACGTACTCAATGAAATTTTCATCCGACAGAGAGCTAAAAGACTTGCTATCAATCTATGGAACTATTGGAACGCAGTAGGTTTCGAATTTAACAACCACAACAACCAATCATCCAACATCTACACCAAGTTGAAACTGGCATGACTCTCTTGGGATTCTAGATAACGATGGGCAGACTATAATGCCGTAAACTTCAACTACCTTTATTAGTTCCCGGAATGGTAATGTCTTTTTGAATGTCCTTTTCGTTCTCGGATTTCGTGTTTAATGAAGATATTATTATGGATATTGAAATTACGACCGCGCCAACGGATCTTACGAGTACATCAGGTTCTCCAAATACAAGAACAGAGAGTACGAACCCAGTGACAAGCTCTAGGAACATGATCGTAGCGGCATTGGAGGCCGCGAGATAACGGAGCCCAGAAAGGAAAAGAGATGTTGCCAATAGAGTGGCCGGAATTGCAAGCCATAGAACGACCAACCAGCCTTCCGGAGCTAATTCCCGTATACTTTCCAAATTCCCAAGAAACACTGCAGGTACGACAAGCATCAAAGTGGTTACCAAAATTAGTGCAAAAATTGCTCCAGGAGTAGATGTATTATCCTTTTTGCCAAGTACAATGAAGACAGCATAAGCAAAGGACGAAAGGAATAGAAGAACGTCCCCAAAAAAATGCAATGAACCAAAGCTAACACCGGGCAGAACTACTATGAACAAACCTGCGAAACCCATTATTGTGGACAACTTTTGTAGTCTGCTAATCCTATCTTTTAGAAACGCAAAGGCAAGCAAGGGAACAATAGCAGGGTATAGATCGGAGAGAAGAGAAGCTTCCGCTGCACTAGAATAACTCTGTCCCGCGAATTGAAATATAAAGCCTACTGTCCATGCTGCTCCGAGAATCCATATACCTGGTTTCTTTAACTCTTTCAGTAAAGCGAACCGCTGGGATATGACCGATATTGGTATCACAAAAGCAGAGGCCAGTGCGAATCTAAGAAAAAGGAGAGTATATGGGTCGGTAAACCTCAGACCGAACTCGATAAAGATGAACGAGGTTCCCCAGAGAATGCTTGATAGAACCGTAAGGGCAATGCCTCGCAACCTGCCACCAGGTGGGTTCATTGGTGGTCTAAGTCATAATATACTATATGTTTAGTGCCTTCACATGTCGGCAATAAAAATATGTCCGAGTATACTATCTTCGCCCATGATACTACAACCAATTAAATTTAGACAGAAAAGTAAATAGGGCTTTGCACTTATAATCAATTCTGCAC
>JACWAC010000162.1 GCA_014874235.1 Thermoplasmatales archaeon | reverse complement strand
ATCAATACCTCCTCGCCTCTCAATTTCCTCGATGGCTTTCCCCTCTATCAGACAACCACGATCTAGAAAAAATCTTTCTATGTCCTCATTCATTGGGATGCTAATAATTAGTGAGTAAAAATATTTGCTGATTGTCAATCTGCCTCTCCTAAATCCATCGAAGAAAATTAGTAAAGGGTAAATAACAATACAACTTGGTAACAGGTGGACCAAAACTCACTCTTCAATAAAGACACAAGGGTATTCGCCTTTGACGACTCTCCTTTTTCACGCAACGATGTAAGTACAAACATCGTAGGGGTGATAGTAAGGAAAGACATGTACATCGAATCGCTGATAAGGAAGGAGATTAAGGTAGATGGTTTAGATGCAACTGACAGGATATTAGAAGCCATAAGAGAGAAGGGATCCGGAGTGAGAATGATAATGACACAGGGGATCACGCTCGGAGGTTTCAATATCCTGGATGTCAAGAGGCTTTACGGAGAAACGAACATTCCAATAATAAATGTCGTAGATCATGAGCCGAATATGAAAGCGATAAAGGATGCCCTCCGCAAGTACTTTGAGGATTGGGAGGTGAGGTATTCCGCTCTGTCAGAGGATTTTCACAGGTTTGGCCCGCTCTTCGTTCAAACGACAGGGATTGAACCTACCGTAGCTTTCAAATTCCTGAAACAGATGACGATCAACGGTAACATTCCAGAACCACTCAGGATAGCAGATATGATTGCAGGGATTGTGTGATTCAGACAGAGTCCAGCTTAGCCAGCCTGATATCCTTCCTCCTTCTCTCAAGATATTTGTAGACTGTGCTGTGCTGATTTCCTCTCAGTATCATCAAGACGCTCTCCCTTGAAATCTGGTTCTGCACGTAATCACCTATCAGGGATGCAGTGTTTCCGTAGATCGAAACGTAAGACTCAGAGAGTTCCTCTATCAGTCGTCTCGTTTTTCCGCCGGTACCTATCAGTCGAGCCTTCACCGTTTTTGCTCTCTTCGAATTCTTTCCAGTGAAATCCTTCAAATCTATCACTTCCAGATATGTTCCCGTATCGAACAGTCTGAATGCCCTCTGTGGAGAGAAGCCTCTTCCAATAGCCCTGATGACGTCCCTGGCTTTAAGTGACATTTCAAGTTCGGTCGCTTTGCTGTCGTCTATTATGACATCTCCAGTAGAAGAATCAATTATCAGAGAAAGCGAAGATAGCTTTTCTATTTCTGCCTTTGTTTCTCCACTCTTGCCTACCAGAACTGCAATTCTCTCTTGCGGAATTCTAACGGAATACGTTTGACTCACCCACCGTATATTTCAGAACCCTATCTACGTCAAGTCTATAACCAAATTTATTAAAAAATCTTGTCATTATTCCTACGTCCCTCTCCAGAAGGACCTTTGCCATGGTGTCGTTGGTTTGAATTGCCTGCGCAATGTCTATCATGTACGATTTCTTCCTGTAGATGAGGAAGTTGTACTCACTCAGATCCCCATGAACTAGTTTCGCTTTCGTATACAGCGTCCTGATTGAACGAAGCGTTTGATTCACGACGTCCCTCGTGATCTCGCAATCCTTCATCAGTGGTGCAGGCACACTCTTGGTTCCGACATATTGCATCACGAGAACGTTGCCCACCACTTTTATCGGTTTGGGAGCGGTCACACCAACCGCTGTCGCTTCGTTCAGATTTCTATATTCTCTGTGGGCCCATTGAGAGATAAACTTTCTCTTGTTCCTCGTATTATCAATACCCCAGCGCTGACCTGCATATCTTTCTATATTCTTGAAAGTGGAAGCTACGGTCTTGTAGATCTTGACCGCGTAGAATTTACTTTCTTTAGATGCAGCAAAAACAAGACTCTCCTTTCCCGACGCGATTGGGAATTCAAACCTTCCCAGCGTGTTGTCAGTGAACAACTTGTAGATGTTAAGGATGGTGAACTTGTCGAAGACGTACCCAAAAACCTTCTCCGTCTCCTTCAGTCGATCTTCAATCTTCTCTCTTCTCTCAGAATCACTTGAAAACATCCAAGATCTCCGGCAGAATCTGATTTCTGGAAAGGTAGCTTGCCTGCGTCTTTGTGTACCTGAAATTTACGTCAGCCCTTTCGTCTTGGAAACTCCAAGGCTTTACTATGACCAGATCACCTTCCCTCATCCACATTCTCTTTCTGATCTTTCCCGGTATTCTACCCGTTCTGGTTTTACCATCCGCACACATCACGGTGAGTCTCGAACTTCCTAACAGTTTCTCGACTATACCGAACATCTCACCCTTGTTTAGGTTGGGAAGTTTTACTCTCGAAATTTCTTCCGTGTAGTCTTTCTCTGCGTCAGGCACTTCATTCATAATGGTGAGACTTTGTAAATAATTTTGTGAAATTATTACTCCAGAGGATTCCCAATAC
>JACWAC010000161.1 GCA_014874235.1 Thermoplasmatales archaeon | reverse complement strand
GTAATATTTCCTGACAATACTTAATATTTTCCTTTAGCTGCTAAAGCCCTGTTTATATTCTCAGTGCCTGATGGTTTCGGGGTCTTCTGGGTTCCGGGATCAACAGACGTTGGGGCAAGCATCATTTACATAATTCTCTTCTTGACACTGATCCTAGTCGATGGGGTCCTTGGTCCGAGCAAGTATAGCCTCGATCACCTGCTGGAAAAGAAGTATAAGAATTGGGCAAGAATTGCCGAAGTAAATGTACATGCAGGGGTGAATAAGGAATAGTCGATACCGGCTACAGCAACCGAGATATGGATCTAGATTAACTTTTCTTACATTGTTCTATTTTTTATCCTTTAGCACGTTTAAACGAGACAGTATCATTTTACGTTTACCACTATTTCCAATCTATCAACCTCCTTCCAAAGGATGATTTTTTGAATCAAAGAGGTACTTCTAATATTGGGGCGGACAGTATCCCATGTTATGTGTAAGCTCAGGGAGACCTACTGTTGAACATTGACTTCAGCTCGTCTAGGCATTTAGAATATCCTTTCAACACCCTGTGAGACCATTTCTCGTTAAATTCGTAATAAAACTACAAGGCGATCAAGTCACCAAGGTTTATTTCAATAATAGAGGATTTATCTAAATGAGATTTGAGGGGAGAGTAGTTCTTGTTACTGGGGCAAGTAGGGGGATAGGAAGAGAGATTGCGGTAGGCTTCGGAAGAGAGGGAGCTAAAGTCGTTGTCAACTATACAAGCTCTGAGACCAAAGCAAACGAAGTAGTGAAGGAAATCGAAAAACACGGAGTAATAGCTATTGCAATAAGGTGCGACATTTCAGATGAGAGGCAAGCGAGGGACATGACTGCAACAGCAGTTCAAAAGTTTGGGAGGTTGGACATACTTGTCAAGAATGCAGGTATTGGCTTTGGTTCGCAGTTTACTGAAATTAAAACGGAAGAGTGGAAACGCACGTTTGATGTCAGTATCCTTTGAGGGTTCTTCTGTTCTAAATTTGCTGCGATATAAATGCATAAACAAAAGCCTGGTAGAATAGTGAACATGGCTTCAACAGATGGAATTAACACCTAAGATTCAGAATCCATCGACTACGCTGCGACTAAGGCCGCTGGAATTAATTTTACAAAGAACCTGGCAGTGGCTCTGGGTCCTGAAATACTAGTGGATTATGTTATTCCCGGATGGGCAACTACTGACATGAGTAAAGGCCTTTCTGAGGATCGAGTAGCGAGGGAGTTAAGCAGACAGGTGATCAAAAGATTCAGCAGACCGGAGGAACAAGCCAATGCTGTTCTTTTTCTTGAATCGGATGAAGCAAGTTACATTAAGGGAAGCATACTGGTTGTAGACGGAGGTTTTAATTGAAACACGTTCGATATAATGAGAAACTAAATAATGTAGTATTTTTTGAAGGATTATGGGGCTAGGAAAGAGGGACCTCGACAGAAAGAAGAAAAGTTTGGAAAACAAGCTCAAAGAACTGGAAGAGAAAGCTAGGAAGAATCCTTTGAACAAAGCACTGCTACAAGAGGTTGAAGATTTTAAAAAGAAATTGAAAGAGTAGAAAAATTAGTTGAAAAAACTATAGTCGTTCCCTATTGGCACTAGATATAATCCTCTGAGGATTCCTGAGATTCCTTATCCCTTATTATTCTCTTCAACAATGGATGAGGATCGACGGCTGGTGCGTAGTCAATTTCTTTCGGTGTTAGTGCTTTGACATCGCTGTGTATTGGATGCTTCGCAGATAGAACACTCTTCTTCTCAGTGTCTTTGACCAGGAGCTCTGACATCGCTCCACCTACGAACCCAAACGCTACCAACACAGCCCAATTAGGAGGGAAGAATGACAGGTAATATTGGAAGTTCGTGAACATCTGTCCCATTGACGAGAGGAACCAAGCACTATATGGAGAGACTGTATGCAAGTGGTAAACAATCGTTGAGGACAGGAAGTAACTGACGGAACTGGGTACTGCAATCACATATGAAAAAAGAAACGAGACTACTCCAATTATTGCAGCTACCAATGCCGTTATCACAACACCTTTGTATTTTGAACCTGACGTCCTACCTGAGACGTATCCTGATAACATTGGGCCAAAAATAGGCAACCACCACAATAGAATCGTGGCTACGAAAGCTATCACGAGAGAGGATTTCCAAGAGTATTTCCCCCTTTCCTTGTATCTAAGCCACCCTTTCAATAGTATGTGTGACATTCGTCTGACAATAGCAAATAAGAATAAAAGCTTTTCCTATTTACCGGCTTTGTACCTAAAATCGGTTTTTTTCATCTTTTTGATGCAGCTAATATACTTTAGGTGCAAAGTGGATTTTAGGTGCAGAATTGATTATAAGTGCAAAGCCCTATTTACTTTTCTGTCTAAATTTAAT
>JACWAC010000160.1 GCA_014874235.1 Thermoplasmatales archaeon | reverse complement strand
CTACTGGAGGGAGTGACGTCGCGAGCATAACATCGGAAGCCAGATTGGACGGTGACTCCTACGTATTGAACGGCGGAAAGATGTTCATAAGCAATGGGCAGATAGCGGACTACTTCCTCGTACTGGCTAGGACATCACCAGCCCCGTCCCCTGAGAAGAGGCACAGGGGATTGAGCGTGTTCGTGGTCGATGCGAAGAGTCCCGGATTCTCCATAAACAAACTTCACGGAAAACTCGGAGTACGGGCTACCAATACGGCGGAGCTGATATTTGACAACGTACGGGTTCCAAAGGGGAACCTGGTTGGAGAAGAGGGCAAGGGGTTCTATTACATTATGACGTTCTTCAACATAAGCAGGATCTATGTGGCTGCACAGGGACTGGGTATCGCCCACGGAGCCCTGGACAGGCTCATGGAATACTCTAGAAAATTCGCTGAACCATCGGAAACAGGGGAACTCAAGGAGAACCTGCAGTCTGCAATCGCGGAGATAGCGACCAGAGTGGAAGCAACAAGGAATCTCACATACAAGGCTGCATCGTATCTCTTTAAGTTCACTCCAAATCCCATCATAACCAGCATGGCGAAGTATTACGCAGCAGAGACTGCCGTTTTCTCCACCAGAAAAGCGATGGAGTTGATGTCGATCTATGGACTCACGTCGGACCTTGAGAGGTTCTTCAGGGACGCTAAAATACTGGACATATGGGAAGGAACAACCGAAGTGGAGAAACTTATAATCACGAGGATGATGTTGAAAGAAGGAGGAGCGTGATCTAATGGAAGAGGAGTACGAAATACTGGAAAATAGTGTCAAGGATTTCAATGCGAAGTTCATTGAAAACGATTCGATGAAACTGGAAAACGAAAAAATTGGGGGGGAGTTCGTTGCGAAGCTCGCTGCACAGGGATTCTTTTCACTGGCAGGAGCAGAGGGAGCATCTACTGGAAGGGACGTTAAGGCCCTCTCGATCGTGCTTGAGAATCTAGCAAAGGCAGCGCCGGCCGTTGCCCTCAGGACGCTGCTAGCTAATGCATTCACGATGGCAGTCACTGACCAAGGAATTCAAAACGAAGTCGCAAACGGTGAAAAATCCGGGACCGTAACTTTTTCTGACCTTCTGGTTGGAAAGGACCAGAATGGAAGTTTAAAGATAGAGGGTGGAAACCTTAAGGGGAGCAAGAAGTTCGTGTTGGGTAGCGATTCAGACTTCATTGTCACACTCGCAGATTCCGGCGAAATGGTGCTTATAAAGTCCGGCTTCAGCAGTGGCAAGGGACACAAGAAACTCGGATTCAGAAGCATCGGTTTCTCTGAGATCTCAGTTGATACCGCAGACTTCACAATTCTGGAGAAGAATGGAAGGGATGCCCTTCAGAAGATGTACGACGACCTTTCCATTCCTGTCGCGGCGATATCCCTCGGGATGGCGCAGGGAGTCTCCCAAAAGGCAGTGGAATATGCAAAGGTCAGGACTGCATTCGGACACTATCTCAAGGATTTCCAACCACTCGCATTCGAACTGACCTCTCAGATCGCAGAGATGGAAGTCCTCAAGAGATATTTCCAGGACCTACTGACATCCACACCTGGCAGGAAGGAAGCATTGTTCCTGAAGCAGTTAACACTCACACTTGGAAAGGACATAAGCAGGACCTCACTGCAGATCCACGGCGGGTATGGTTACCTCGAAGATTTCGGGATCGAGAAATTCTACAGGGATTCCATGGCACTTTCGGTCCTGTTCCACGATGAGGAGAAGGACATGGAACGGCTCTCTGGCTTAGTATTCGAATCTAGGGCTGGTTTCGTGTGAGGGAGTTCTTGAGGTCACGGGTCTGCTAGCTACTTCCCATCCTGTGGCGTTGGACTATTTCATTTGGGGCCCTCGGTAGGTGATACCAAAGAGGCGTCTATGTTGAGACTTCGCGCCCCTTTCACTTTGCCGAAGAGTTCGCATCTGTACAGCAATGCTTCCACCCTTAACTCCGTAGGAATGTAGGCACATGATCCACCGGTATTGAAAACTTCTCCAGTATTTCCCTCTGCTTCTTCGTGATCTCCGTTGTTATTTCCCTTCCGTTCTGCAGCTTCACCTTCCTGATCTTGTGCAGTTCGAGGAGCATCTTCTCTACGGAGTACTTTTCCAGGAGCTTCGAATCCCTCATGACCCTTAACATGCGTGATCTTATTGCGAGAGCTACGAGGTTCACGAACAGGTGACCCTTCAGTGCATCCATTCCATGCACCCTCAATGGCTCTGCATCCAGGAAGCTCTTGGATGACAGGAAGAGCTTCTCCACGGAATCCCTCTCCCTGTACATTGAGATTGCATCTGTGCTGTCAAAATTGCCGATGAATGTTATTATCGTGACACCGCACCTGTTCACCCTCTGCGATACTGCATTCTCCCT
>JACWAC010000159.1 GCA_014874235.1 Thermoplasmatales archaeon | reverse complement strand
GGTAGCAGTCTGGATAAGACCCTGGTCGAGAGACCTGCTCATCCTCAAAAGAAATGACACAGTTTCGGTTAAGGGTGAACCTTTGGAAGGGGACATTCCCGAAAATTTGATGAGACAGAGGAGGAGAGATAGGAGCAAGCTCAAGCAGTTCCTACGACAGCTATCAAAGGAACAGGTAGAGCGCACTAGTCAAATGCCATCAACCCGAAAGGGCTAACAGAAGGAGGCTTACTCGGGACAACCTCTACTTTCAGTCGAAAGACCCAAAAGTGAGTTCAATAGATTGGCGCAAATTTTATAATTCCTCATATCATAAATGAGCAATGGAAGACGAAGTCTCAAACAGAACCGAAGCGCTTTTGATCGCAACCATGGCACCTCTGGCAAAGAACGAAATTTCTGCAGCACTCTCCGTGGACCCTAAAACAATCGAGAAGTCCCTCAGAACACTGAGGAAGAGGTACGAAGACACCTCCCTTGAGCTGAAAATGATAGGGAGAAAATACAAGATAGGGGTGAGGGACAAGTACAGCGAGGTTGCATTCAAGTACTCCGAGAGCGAGATGAACAAGGGCGAATTAGAAATAATTGGTCTGCTCTTCAGGAAGGGGAAAACGTATATTTCCCACATAGAGAGACTTCGTGGAAAAAGGGCGGAAGAGGAACTAGATCACCTGGGCAAACTGGGACTTGTAGAGATTATTCCAAAGGGGAGAAGACGACTCGTTAAACTCACAAGAACTTTCTTCTCGAAATATGGAAAGGAGCTCAAAGACAAGGTAAAGCAGGAAGAAAAGGTGTCAAGTTGAAAGCCATGCTGATAGGTGGAGGGGGGAGAGAGCACGCCATGGGACTCTCGATAGTAAAGTCTGGTACAGAACTAATCGTAATCTCTCCAAACAGGAATCCTGGACTTCTGAGGATCGCAAAAGAGCTCATAATAGGTGATGAAAACGACAGCGATTTCGTTCTTCAGAATGCACTGAGAACTGAACCGGACTACGTTTTCATTGGACCCGAGTCCCCACTGGCAAGAGGGGTGTCGGATGTTCTGTTGAAGAACAAGTTCAATGTATTTGCTCCTTCTTCGATCTCAGCAAGACTTGAGACCTCAAAGTCGTACTGCAGGGAATTCATGTCAAGGAACGGACTGAGAGGGAACATTGAGAGTAGGGCGTTCTCAGATCCACAGGAAGCAGAAAATTTCATCAAGGAAGTTGGCTACGATTTCGTCATAAAGCCAGATGGCTTGACTGGCGGAAAGGGAGTGATGGTCCAGGGTGTCCACTTTCAGAAAAAAGAGGACGGAATCAGGATAACAAGAGAATACCTTGACTCCGGACAGGGATCCTTGCTGGTGGAAAAGAAAATGACGGGAGAAGAGTTTAGCCTGCAGGCGTTCGTTAAGGGTTCAAAAATTTACTTCTTACCACTGGTACAGGACTACAAGAGGGCGTATGAAAATGATGAGGGACCAAACACAGGAGGCATGGGATCTATATGCTTCTCTGAAAGAGGATTGCCTTTCATCAGTTCCGATACCGTTGTTGAGTCCAGAAACATAATGAGTGATCTCGTGAAGAAATTTTCTGACAAAATTGAGGATTATGTTGGCCCGATATTCGGGGGATTCATTGCGACGAGAGAAGGTCCAAAGCTACTGGAAATCAATGCCAGACTCGGTGATCCAGAGGCAATGAACGTCCTTTCCCTGATGGAGAATTCCATACAGGATGTTGCTATGGATGTGCTCAACAACCAGGACCCAAATCTTGAGTTCAAGGACAAGATAAACGTGCTGAGATATCTCGTACCGAAAGGGTACGGAAGCAGACCGGTTCCTTCAACCATAGATCTGGAGGAAGAGAAACTCCTGCTTAGAGGGCTGAGAATTTATTATGCGTCTGTAAACTTAGAGGGCAAGCAGCTGAAACAGACTGCTTCCAGATCGCTTGCCTTGTTATCGGAAGGGACCGACATTCCTCAGATCTCCGCCAGGTTTGATGACCTGTCCCTTCTTTTGAAAGGGGAGTACGCGATGAGAAGAGACATCGGTACAGAAAGTATGATTGAGTCAAAGAAAGATGCTATGAAGACTGTTATAACTTGAAAAGTCTGAAATGCAACAACTCCAGTGCGGCAGGGACGGTTATTTCCCTATCGCAAATCGAAAATTTCTTTAAACTTCCCAAGTCGGATCTAAAATCTCCCTCTGGAAATCCGCCGATGATATAGTTAGTCTGGTCATCAACTACGAGGCCTGGCTTGCCCTTGGGATGCAGAACTACTGTTTTCGCCATGATTCCCTTACCTTCGATGTAATCCAGCAGCTTTACCCTACTTGGATTTCCTTGCAAAATCTTTTCGACCCTGTCAATAAAATTCTGGTATCCCGCTCCTATTCCTGTGAGTTCCCTCTTCTC
>JACWAC010000036.1 GCA_014874235.1 Thermoplasmatales archaeon | reverse complement strand
AGACGCTGGACGACGGGGAACTACAGGGATTTTTGGGCCCCTTGGTGAGTTATGGCGTGTCGCCTATCGGTGAACCCAAGGCCAGAAAAAGTCCCACATCCCCGGAAAGGTCAGAGGGGATGATAATGAGTCTCCTAGTTAATTCCGGGGAACACTAAAATTTGGCTCCCCTTATTTTCACTATTCTGAAACCCAGCGAATCGAAAGTTTTCCTTATCTTTGACAGGTTCTCGTTACCATATATTTTCAAACGCACCGTAATCTTCTGTTTCCCTACGCCTATGTCATCTCCGAACATTTCGGTGTGGAGTTCCTCGATGTTCAGTTTCATGCTGGAAAACAACTCAATCGCCTTCTTCATCTCTGAGGGCAAGTTGTTGACGATGAAGCTGAGGATGAATTCTCTTCCCTCCTGTATCAGATTCTTTTCAATTATCTGCGAGAGGAGAGGCATGTCCACGTTTCCTCCGGATATAAGTGCGACCACTTTCTTGTCTTTGACATTGATCTTCCCCCTTATCAGGGCAGCCACGGATGCGGCTCCAGCAGGCTCCGCAACTATCTTTCCTCTCTCAAGGAGGGTGAACATTGCCGTTGAGATGTCTTCGTCGCTTACCGTCACAACCTGATCCACATACCTTTTCGCAATATTGACCGTCAATTTTGACGGAGACTTCACCGCAATTCCATCCGCTATTGTGGTGACAGAATCAAGCTTGACGGGTTTGCCCGCCTTCAGAGAGATTTTCATCGCAGCCGCATTCTCCGCTTCCACCCCTATCACCTTTCCCCTGTAACCCTTCTCCTTGAGATAAGTGGCGATGCCTCCTATAAGCCCTCCCCCACCTACCGGAATAACGATGTAGTCGAAGTCATCCATTTTTTCCAGAATTTCAATGCCCAGGGTGCCCTGTCCAGCGACAACATACCTGTTGTCAAATGCGTGTGCGAAGACCCTCCCTTCCTCCTTTGAAATTTTCCTAGCTTTCTCTGTAGCTTCATAGAAACTGTCTCCGTACAGCAGTACCTCCCCTCCGTAACGCTGGGTTGCGATCATCTTTACCGGTGGGGCAAATTCAGGCATCACCACGAGGCTTTTCAGGCCCATGAGGGAAGCCGCTAACGCTATCCCTTGGGCGTGATTGCCGGCACTCGCGGTTACAACGTCCCTCTTCGTCCTGCTGAGCAAGTTGTAGGCTCCTCTTATTTTGAAAGACCCTCCCTTCTGCAGATTTTCCAGTTTAAGGTAGACATCGGCACCGCTCAGGTCACTTATAGAACTCGATCTTTCAATAGGCGTATTCTTTATGATCCCCCTTACCCGATCGTATGCCTCTTCGACGTCTCTCCACGTAACTGCTTCAGAGTAATCCGGTGATGTTCCCCGCTTCATCTATGTTGACTTCCTCAGAGATTGGATGCTTTGGAAGCCCTGGCATTGTCATAATCTCACCGAGTAGCGGCACGGCAAACCCAACTCCGGTCGAAAGCATGATGTCCTCTATCGCTATCGTAAAATTCTTGGGCCATCCAAGCTTTGTCTGGTCGTCGGTTATTGAATACTGAGTCTTTGCCATGCAAACGTCCAGGAATTCCAGATTTTCATCCTTCACTCTCTTCAATACCTTCATCGCTTTCTTAGAATATTCAATTTTTGATGCTCCATAAACTTTTGAGGCAACCTTATCAATTTTTGTTTTTACCTGTTCATCCCTCTCGTAAGTGAAGTTGATCTTCCCTGGAGGTGCACTCTTGTCGAGAACATCCACGACGGTCCGTGCGAGTTCGACAGAACCGTCCCCTCCCTTCAGGTAGCCCTCGTTGAGAACCAGATTGTATCCCTTCTTCTCTGTCTCCATTCTCAGGAACTTGATTTCTTCCTCCGTGTCGTCCTTGAACCTGTTGAGTGATACCACGAGTGGGAGGCCGTACCTCTCGATGTTGTTTATGTGGTAGAAGAGGTTTTCCACTCCCTTCTGAAGGAATTCCATCCCTCCCTCATCCTTTGGCTTCATCCCCCCGTTGTGTTTCAGAGCCTTTATGGAAACTACCAGTACAACAAGATCGAGATCGTACCCAGCCCTTCTCATGACTATGTCGACGAATTTCTGTGCACCTAGATCGGACCCGAAGCCAGCTTCCGTGATAACGTAATCGGCCAACTTCAGTGCAATCTTGTCCGCGATCACGCTGTTGTGCCCGTGGGCTATGTTTCCGAACGGCCCGATGTGAACGAATCCGGGTACGCCCTCGGTTGTCTGCACAAGGTTGGGTTTTATTGTATTCTTGAGGAGCGCGGCCATTGCCCCCTGTGCCTTCAGGTCACCGGCGGTCAGTCTCTTTCCCTCCCTAGAATATCCCACTGTGATCTTCGACAGCATGTCCTTCAGTCCCTCGTAGTCCTCTGCAAAACCCATTATGGCCATTATCTCTGACGCTGGAGTTATCAGGAAAGTATCCTCCACAAGTGCTCCACCCTGATCGCCAATACCCACCAGTATCTGCCTCAGGGAGCGGTCGTTCATGTCTATCGTCCTCTTCCAGGAAATTTTCTTCAGATCGAATCCGAGTTCATTCCCATGAAAGACGTGATTGTTTACTATTGCAGACAGAAGATTGTGTGCTGCGGAAATTGCTGGAAAGTCACCCGTAAAGTTCAGGTTTATCTCGTCGGCAGGAAGGAGCTGGCACTTTCCCCCTCCCGTCCCCCCTCCTTTTATGCCGAAGTTCGGTCCGAGGGATGGCTCTCTGATCGTGACCATTGCCTTCTTTCCGATCTTCATCAGCCCCTGCGACAGGCCTATTGTCGTTGTCGTCTTTCCCTCACCGGCTGACGTTGGATTTATTGCCGTTACGAGTATCAGTTTCCCATTCTTCTTTCCAGCCAGTCTTCCCAGAATGTCGGGGTTGACCTTAGCCATGTATTTTCCATATAGATCCAGTTCGTCGTCTGTGATTCCCAATTCTTTCGCTATTTGACCCACGTATTTCATTAAATCACCTTCCGAGATTAGTTCCACATATTTTGGAGTATGGCATCCGACTTCTTCTTCGTCTGTTCCGCTAACTCCACCATTTTCTTCCTGTATTCTTCAACGAACGACGTATCCTTTATCAGTCCGAGGTTGATCTTCACGTTCTGCATTGATCCGTAGACGGACGAAGAAATGAAGAGAGCCGCACAGTAGACGTCGGAGACGGCATTCTTGTTCCCTCTCTCGACGAGCGGTTGCAGGTGATCAAGCATCGAAGCTGCAAGCCTTCCCGTCTCGTACGGTACCTGCGTGGCTTCCTTCAGCCTCTGCTGGATCGTCTTGGTTCTGACCTCCTTCTCCTCAGGAGTTCCCTTAGGCAGGGATAAGGACTTTGAGAGGTTGTCGTATGCCTTGGTATCCCTGTCAGCCTGGTTGTATAGTTCCCAGACAGCTGCCTGTGCTGATCTCTGTATCTCTTTCATTTTTTCAATGACATCCTCGTACCCTTTCTTGCCGATTGTAAGTCCTGATACCATTGCAACCAGGGCCGCACCCATCGACCCCACCATTGCACTCGCTGATCCCCCACCCGGCGCTGGTCTGTCGCTCGCAAGTTCGCCGATGTACCCTTTGATGCTGTCCCTTGAAAATATTTCAAGAAGCTTCTTTTCAATGATCTGGTTCTCGGAAAAATCACGGTTCATCAGATAGAACCTGTAGATTTCTTCAATGGCCTTCAGAGGTATCATCCCGACGAGTTCCGACCTGCTGACCGGGAGTCCCCTGGATTCCGCTTCCCTCTTAACGTATTCAAAAACCTCGGGTACGGGAGTGTCTCTGTAGTTTACAAGATTCATCGAGACCTGTGATTCCTTCGTCTCGCTCAGATTGAACCCGAGAGCCCTCACGTTCTTCAGTCCGCCACTTCTCTCCCTCGTTCTCTTTGCTATTTCCTTTGTGGACTTGATGTCTTCGGACTTCAGATCAACGTTGAATGCTACCAGGAATTCCCTTGCGCCGATGATGGTGGCCCCCGCTTTGCCCACGCTCTTCGGCCCGAAATCCGGTGCGTACTTTTCGTCTGCAGAGATTGCAGTTTTCAGCTGTTCGTACTGGAATTTCTCGCTCCTTATGTCTGGAAGCTCTCTTCTCGTTGGAACGTTTGAAGCCTCTCCGTACAGGAAAACTGGAATTCCGAGCTCCTTACCTACTCTCTCTCCCAACCTCCTTGCCAGATCTACGCAGTACTCCTTTGTTGTTCCAAGCATAGGAACGAAGGGTACGACATCCGTTGCACCAAACCTGGGATGCTCTCCCTTCTGTGAGTCCAGATCTATGAGCTCACTCGCCCTCTTGATCGATTCAAAGATAGCTTTGATCATCGCCTCACCATCCCCCACAACGGTCACAACCGACCTGTTGTGGTCCGCGTTCATTTCTACATCTATTACATCGACAGGATGTTTCTTCATCGAGTCAATGATGCTGTCTATCTTGCCCCTGTCTTTTCCCTCGCTGTAGTTAGGTACACACTCAACATAGTTCATATTCTCCCCTTCTAGGTCATATCAGTTTCATTCTCTTTCCAACTTCTTCGAATTTGTCCCCCGCAAACTTAAGGTCTTCTCTGGAATGTACGGCCGACGGCATCAGCCTGATTCTTGCGGTTCCCTTAGCTACCGTCGGGTAGACTATCGGGGATGCAAACACCCCTCCTTCATAGAGGGCCTTGCTCAGTTCTATCGTCTCCCTTTCCCCTCCCACCATCACCGGTGTTATAGGAGTTTTGCTCTTTCCCGTGTTGTATCCGAGGTTACCGAGTTTTTCCTTCAAGAAATCGGAATTGTTCCAGAGCTTCTTCAGCAGGGAATCGTCCCTGTCCATGATCTCGATGCTCTTCATTATGGCAGCGACTTCACCTGGATTCAGTGCCGAGCTGAACAGGAATGGTCTGGCTTTCTGCTTTAGGTAATCTATCAAGTCCTTCCTTCCTGCGACAAATCCGCCCATCACCCCAACTGCTTTGGAGAAAGTGCCCATCTCCACATCCACTTTGCCACCTATCTTGAAGTGATCTACTATCCCTCTTCCGTGGTCCCCCAGGACTCCCTCACCGTGCGCATCGTCCACATAGACCATTGAATCGTACCTTCCGCCGAGTTCTGCTTCCTCATTCAGCGGAGCGATGTCTCCATCCATGCTGAACACTCCGTCCGTGACAATCAACGCCTTCTTTCCATTCTGTCTCTCCGCCTTTAGCTTTTCTTCCAGATCGGTTGGGGAAACGTGAGAGAAGACTACTCTCTTTGCAGAACTCAGTCTCACTCCGTCTATGATGCTGGCGTGGTTGAGTTCTTCGCTGAAAACCAGGTCTTCCTTGCCAACAAGTGCCGGAATCGTCCCAAGGTTGGCGAGCAAGCCACCCTGGTAGACCAGAGAAGATTCCATGTGCTTGAACTGGGCGATCTTCTCCTCTAATCTGATGTGAAGTTCCATAGTGCCTGCGATGCTCCTGACGGCTCCCGCACCGACACCATAAGTATCGATCGCATCGTGCATCGCCTTCTTGACCTCCGGATTGTTTGCCAGTCCGAGGTAGTTGTTCGAACACAAGTTTAGCAATTTCTTTCCATCGATCTTGACCCACGCACCCTGGGAAGTCTGTAGAGTCCTTATGGGAACGTAACGGCCGGTTTCTTTCAAAACATTAATCTCTTCCTGTACCCAGTCCATTTTCCCCATATCCCCGGATGGTTTCAGCGGTGATATATTTTGCCCAGAGTCGATTATTCAGTTGCGATGTTTCCTGAGGTCTGCCGTGATTTCTCTTCAAGTATTTGTCTGTACTGGAGGGAATGCTGTAGGCGTGGCTATATTTAGATCTCACCAGCTGCTTCTGCGCCGACTCGCGATCCGGGACAAGCTGTGAGTTTAGGTCTGCCTCATAGCAGTGACCCTTTTCCAGAGCTATTTCATTACAGCATTGATGTTCTTGTGATTTTGATTAAACTATTACTTCTTCAATTTTAGTTATCAACCATTCTTCCTTCCTCAAATTCAAGTTTACTTCGATAGAAGAAAACTTTCTCCATTTGGTTTTTTTTGCTACATAATGCTTTTAACCCAAACTCAAAGATTAATTTATGAATAAGGCAATTGCAGTTGCGGTTGCGATTTTAGTCGTTTTGTCAATGTCTTTCGGAATCATTCTCTACGAACGCTCTGCACAACAGCAATCAAAGGAATTGGGGCCAGAACTTGTATTATCCGTTACTCCCGCTTACTCCACCCCCAATCGGACGTCTGAGCAGTTTCTCTACGCATCTGTTCAGATCTACGTTAATCCGACGCCAACTGTGAACACTTCATTGAAATCGTATACCAATGTCACCCCCGTCTTCAACGGAACTACCAACTCGACGGGAGATCTGATATCGAACCTTTCCTACAACTTCTATTCGATTGCACAGGACTGGACTGCATACTTCATGCAAACAGGAAACCTGGGAGCAGAGACCTCCGTAATGGCCGAGGTGTCGTACTTCTACAGCGAGAATAACACTACCATGGTCTACTATCAGACTTTGGTGGTGCCATTCGATCCTGCATTCTTTATCACCCCTACGGGCAACTTCCAGAACGTTACCGGGATATATGGATACCATCATCTCAGCAATCTGTCAATACAGGATCATCCCTCCCTTTCATCGATGAAGGGATACCCCTATAACTCTTCGATCCAGTCTCCATCTATTGTCAACACGAACGATATGCCTCTTGGGATAGGCGGAGGGAACGGAAGCGACTTTTGGTCTCTGATCAAGTCTACGTCCTTCAGCAATGAGACCATTCCTCTTGCCTGGGCTAACAATTCCATACTTTCCAGCAACAACGAGGAAATCGATTTGAGCGTCTTCCTAGGAGCCGCTAGTAGAGAAGCTCTATTTCACGTGGGTCAGATAAGCAGCATCAGTGGGTCAGTCTCTTATTCTGTGCTGTCTAACAGTTCCTACACTTCAAACCAGACTAGTAATGGGAGCTGGGTAGATGGCACAATTGCCTATAATGCTCTTCCCCTAAGTGAAAATCCCCCCATACGATCATGCTTTACGTTGTGGGGACTATAACGTTGGACCAGTTCAGGGAATACGTTTACACCTCTGGAGGATACCAGCCGTCGAATAACTACCATTACACTACTGAAATCACATCTCTGAATGTGAATAGTAATAACAATTTCCACATGGGTTATATGAACATCACCAGTGGAACAACTTGGTCATTAATGGAACCCCATAACCTGATCAAGTATCTCTTTTCTTCTTCCTATATCAGTGCAAAGAACTATTCCATGTCAAATGGTGGATCAGCGGATTGGTCTACAATAGAGGATAATATGACATCTTCATCCAGCACCCTATGGCCAGAAATCAACTCACTCTTTGGGCTTGCACTATCGGTAATGGGCGTGATAGCTGCCGCAACTGGGTGGTCACCTGGATCCGGATGGGCAGATTTTGCTTCTGACGTGGTAGAGTATGCGGGAGTTGCATCGTCAGTGTATGGACTTCTGAATAGTCAGGTGACTGCTGTGAACGACAGTGTTTGGCTATTCGGTGGAAGTGTCAGCCTTGAGAACCCAGTTGGGTCTCCAAACAGTCTAGTTCTGAATACGATTGTGAACAATGTTCCCATGGCAATTAATGGAGGAAGCGGGCAGTTCAATATAGCAGTATATGACCTAGAAGCAATTTCCACCTGATTTTTTTCTTCTCTTTACTTTCATTTACCACTCACTTAATCCTTAATAATTCAAAAATAAGTTTAGTCATATGACTAAGGACCGTCGTCTCGCTTACTTCTGAGAAACATTAATTATGATAATTTCAGTGATCTGGAAGTAGTGTCCGGTTTGGAATTTCTGAAAAGTTTTACATCAATATTATTCGTTGTCGTCCTGATCTGCCTCTCCTTATCGCCTCTCTCCGGAGCTGCTTCTTCTCCGGTAAATGACCATGACTGGATGTTTGTGGGTTCAGAATTCAACTACTCGCAAGAGCTTGTCATTCATGAGCCAACATACAAAAATGTCTCTACATTCCTCGATTATTATGAAGTGACAGCGGTCAACAAACAGATATTCAATTTCAGTGAGAGGGAGAAAGCATATGGCCACCTTTGCCTGCCCCAGAACACAACGCTGCCCATAAATGCGTCGGTGGTGATCTCCCAGCCACAGGATGCGGGCTCTTATCCCGGTGGCACGTTCTTTGTGGTCAATGCCACCATTTCCAAACTAATTTCCGAAAATGCAAGCCTTTACTACAACTACAAGAATTCGACGGCGCCGCTGAACATATCAAGCACAAACTATACTTATGGATCTGTAGAAATTCCTGCGTACAAGCTGACTGCCGTGGAACCCAAGTACAGTTACGCAGCACCCGGTCAGAGCCAGAGTTATGTCATAGTCAAGATCACGTTTATGATAGATTCTTCTAATGGGATCGTGCTTTTCGAGAGCCAGAACCTGACTTACGCAGAAACCACTTATTACGACACATACTTCACTATTCAAGGGACAAATTTCCAGATGGTAGGCAGTCCTCACTCAACGACGCATAATTGGCTTGGGACTGTTATTGGCATTTCCATATTGGCAGCAATATTCCTTATTGCCCTGGTAGCACGGTCCAGAGGCAGGTGAGCGAAAACTCGCAGGAAGAGGTCTAAAGGAGATTCTAGGAAGGTGGCCAACAAGAGCCATCCTTCCGTCGCAAAGGACAGTACGAAATATTTTTTACAATCCCCGAACTCTTCTAGACGATGACTTTTGAAAAAATTCTTGTCACCGGCGCAGGCGGCCAGATCGGCAGCGAACTTGTGCCATTTCTCTCTGATGTTTTCGGCAAGGATAGGGTGATTCCTTCCGATATCAGATTGAGTACGGCTGATTCCAGATTTGTCAAACTCGATGTCACTGATAGGGCTGCTGTAGATCTCGTTGTAGAAAAGCACAAGGTCGATACCGTTTTCCATCTCGCAGCCATACTCTCCGCGAGTGGAGAAAAGAATCCTGAACTCGCCTACAGAGTCAACATATCGGGCCTCTACAACGTTTTTGAGTCCGCCTTGAAAAACAAGGTGGGACTGGTCATGACACCTAGTTCGATAGGCGTGTTCGGACCAGACACACCCAAGGAGAACGTTCCGATTGAAACGATAACCAGACCCGTCACTATGTACGGCATAACGAAACTTATGGCCGAGTATCTCGGGAATTACTATCACTCCAGGTTTGGTCTCAATGCCAGAGGATTGAGATTCCCGGGACTGATCAGTTACAAGACGCCTCCGGGCGGAGGGACGACCGATTACTCCGTGGAAATGATCATCGAGGCGGTCAAGGGGAAGAACTATGCTTGTTTCCTGAAGGAGGACTCTAAACTCCCCATGATGTACATGCCAGATGCACTCGATTCCCTGTTGAAGCTTGCAGAAGCTGAGGATTCACGCCTCAAACACAGAACAGATTTCAACATAACCTCCTTCTCAGTTACGCCTAAACAGCTCGAGACGGAGATAAAGAGGTACTACCCCTCGTTTGAAGTGACGTATCATCCAGATTTCAGGCAAGCGATAGCTGACTCCTGGCCAGGGTCTCTGGATGCTTCGGCTGCGGTCCAGGAATGGGATTTCCATCCGAACTTCAGCCTCCAGGCAACAACGATGGACATGATTTCTAATCTGAGAGGGAAACAGATCAGTCAGACAGCTTGAACAGAAATTCGAGCCTTAATGGCAGAAATCTACACCTCTTTCCACTCAAATGCTTAAGTATACATTTATTCTCTGAACAATAACGATGGAAAACGAAATAGTTCAGGTATTTGACATGGAGAAGCTCCAGGAGAAGACTCCATTCCTGATACACCTCCCGCACGAGTTGGAAGTTAAAAATGTGACGTACAGGAACGAGGGAAGAAAGTGGGCTACCCTGAGGTTTGAATGCTCTGTTGATGGAGAGAGTCTCAGGGTTAAAGAGTTCTTTCTCGACTGGTTCTATCCTGGGTTCCCGAAGAGTCTGATGAATTCCTTCATTTCGTCTTACTCCTCTGTAGATAGTGCGGTGATGGGTGACAGGGTAATTTTCTACGGAAAGAACTACAAGGGAAAGGATGCATCTTCCGCGTTTTCCCTCGGCACACAGATCGAAGTCGAAGGAGAGAGCAAACTGAATGTGAAGAAAGTGAGCGAGTTGATACATGCGCCTTTTACCAATGAAAGATTCAGAAATTATCCTTTCTACAAACG
>JACWAC010000158.1 GCA_014874235.1 Thermoplasmatales archaeon | reverse complement strand
GATATTTAATGTTCTTTGCAGTAAGGCAGGATAAAGGGTCCTTGACTGTGTTTCAAGAGGACGTGACCGATGAATGCGGAACCCTTAAATTGTATTGCAGAATAGAAACAATGGAGAAGTCAGAAGCTGCTCCTGGCGGCGTGGACCCAGTTGGGGAACCGGAGAAGTCTGGGCAGAAGGTCACTGACCCTCGATCGGTCGCTGTGGACCAACCTGAGCCACCCTGATTTCCGGAGAGATGAGGGAGTCATCATCTCTTCTAAATTCAGACCTCTAGATCTCTATCAAACCTGCGACAGTAGATCTTGTGCTGAGAATGGCGCTTAAGAAAATAGTTGATCAAACTATCCATTTCCGGGACAGCACTATAGACAACGATTTAATACTATAGTATTGTATAGACAATAGTGACAATAACTACTATCCAGATCAAGGAAGAGACAAAGAAAGCTCTGCAGTCGATGAAAATGCACCCCAGAGAGACGTTCGAAGAGGTGATCGAGAGGCTGATAGAGGACCTGAGCGAACTTAACGAGGAGACAAAGAGAGAGATAGAGGAGGCAAGAAGGGAGATAGAGGAAGGCAAGTTCGTCACGCATGAGCAACTTAAAAAGGATCTAGGCCTCTGATGGAATACAGGATCGTCTGGTCCTTAAGAGCATCCAAGCAGATGAGGGCACTGGACAGGTCGGTTTCCAAGAGGATATACTCTAAAGTGGATGAACTGAGGGAAAACCCGGAGCGATTCGTGGAAAGGCTCGTGAACTCTCCGTACCACAGACTGAGGATCGGTGACTACAGGGTTATTGTTGAAATACAGAATGATATTCTCAGGGTTCTGATATTGAAGGTGGGGCACAGAAGTACCGTATACGATAGGTGAAGAAATTCAACAGTTCGCAGTAGCTTGGATACTCTAAAAACTCGACTCGGAGATGCTGAATTGTCAGAAACGTTTATTAGAGATTTCTATTAGGAAACCCAATGAGCATCAATCCTTTCATCTCTAGAAGTCTGCGAGCCCGCTTCAATGTTGAAAGATCATCCGATTCTATGAATTCCATCTCGAACGGGGGGGTGGTGCTTTGAGCGACTGGAAGAGGGAGATCAAGAAGGAAGAGAAGAGGAAGGAGATCAAGTATGCCAAGAGAAAGAGAAAGGAGGCGATTGAGAAATCGTTGCAGAGAGAAATGAAGAGGAGGAAAGGGCCAACGAAGGAGGGACCGTTGAAAACCATAGAGTCTGACCTGAAACGCACCGAAGAAGCCATAAAAGACATTGTGTCGAGAAACAAGAAGAAGTAGTCTGAGTTGGTACAGGGAAGAAACTGAGCAAGCCTC
Source organism: Thermoplasmatales archaeon (assembly GCA_014874235.1). Lineage (GTDB taxonomy): Archaea > Thermoplasmatota > Thermoplasmata > Thermoplasmatales. Next base: position 1,169 of record JACWAC010000158.1, on the reverse strand, counting down.
ATATCGTGCCGCAAGTTGAAGAGGGCTACTGGAGGGAAGCCACTTCCCGTTGTTGGGGGCAGGTTTAACTGCTCCCTCCATCCGATGGGGATGAAACTCTTTGAGCAGTACTGTGCAAAAGCGTAAGATTCATCGGTCACTCAGACAACTATTGCTCTAGAGGAAGCCGTTGAACTTTTGTGGATAATAGAAGTAGCACTGAGCTAAGGCAGACGATGGGAGGTGTTTCCTCAAGGTTCTCAGATGATTGGATTTGATATCTTGGCCACTGGAATATTGGCACGAACAATTATATTTCACCGTACGCAAGTAACACTTGGCGAAGAAATTCACCTGGTGCTGAGAGGGTGGTGAAAATCCTCCTCCACTGGGAATGGAGGGAACTCAGTCCCTCACTCTTGGTCTCATAATCGCACCGACTACAGCTACGATCAGTCCCACAATTGCTATTATCGCCCCGAGTCCGACGAGAGCCGCAGACCACACGAGCCCAGTTATGCTTGCTATGACGTCATAGCCTACGATGGGTGGAGCGGGTCCGAACACAACAACGTAATAGCTGCCATTCAGGTTGGTGTACAGCGTATTGTTTCCTGAGGTCTGGTAAGCAGATACCGCGTAGGTTCCGACGTTGCTGGAGTTGACCACGCCGAGGTCTTTGGAAGTTATCAGGTAGTGGGGAACTCCGGAAGAGACGATTATGTAGTTTCCGGGAGTGGCGTTCAGGATGGTAGAATAGAACTCTCCTTGCTGATTGGAATTCATGGTATCGTCCACTCCCCTCGCGGAGTTCAGGAGCCCACTCAACGCATGCTCGGTCTCGTACAGGGATCCACCCACCATTGCCACACCTACAACCAAGAGGACAACGCCAACGATCAGAAGACTCTTCCGCACAGTTAGCGAGTGATAACCCGTATAAGTGTGTTCCCGCCTAGGCAGTATCTCCGAATGCGAACCTATTGTTGGGAAGAGGCCCTAGTAATTTATGAGATTTGTGGTTTTACATTATTTTCGAAACAGCATGAAACTCTCTTGTGCAACCCATTTTTTGACCCTATTCAGAGGTTTTGATGGTGTAGGTGAAGGAATATCTTATCTTTGGGAGTATGAGAGATATGAATCCTTTTCAGATTATTAGGCGACGACATTTTTCAATAAGATGTAAC
>JACWAC010000003.1 GCA_014874235.1 Thermoplasmatales archaeon | reverse complement strand
GAGCAGCCAACCTATGGCATACTTCATGGGTCTCGCACTGAGGTTTTACTCAAGAGTCGGAATTGATTTAGAGAGACTCAGGTTCAGACAACACAGGAAGGAGGAGAGAGCTCATTACTCTTCGGAGACCTGGGACGCAGAGGCGCTCACTGACCTGGGTTGGATCGAAATAACCGGAAATTCCCACCGAGGAACTTTTGACCTGACAAATCACATAAAGACATCCGGAAAAGATCTCTACGCGCAAAGGGTGATTCCGAAAAAGGAAGTAATCCAGAACGTGAAGGGTATAGATTACCAGAGGGTGAAGTCTGAATTTCCTGAAGACTCGGCAAGGATGATATCTGCACTGAAAGAGGGGAAGACGGAGATAGAAATAGGCAGAGAGAAGATAGACTTGAAGAGATTCATTGTAGAAAGAGAAGAGAAGGTGACAGTTGATAGGGAAAATTTTGTTCCCGTTGTTGTAGAGCCAGCATTTGGGCTTGACAGAATCATCTATACAGTACTAGATCACAATCTTTCGACCAGGGAGGACTCTGGATATGTCTTTTTGAGCATACCGAATGCTGTTTCTCCTTACGAAGCCGTAATACTGCCTTTGATGAACAGGGACAATCTTGACGTCGAAGCCAGCTCAATCTACGAAGATTTGCTGAAACGGAACTTTTCAGTCCTGTACGATGATTCAGGTTCCATAGGGAAGAGGTACTCCCGATATGATGAAGTGGGAATTGTGTACTGCATCACTATCGATTACGACTCCCTAAAGAACGGGGACGTTACGCTCAGGCACAGAGATACGATGAACCAGATCAGGATCAAGACTGAGGATATACCAAAATATCTTGGGTCAAATCAATGGAATGGCAGGACCAGCTAAAAAGGGTCTTTGAGTATTCCGTGCGGGATGCTCCAGGCAATGTGGGTGTTCTATTTTCTGGAGGGCTGGACAGCTCATTTGTGGCACATCTCCTGAACAGAGATCGCAAGAAAGTTCATTTGTATTCTTCATTCGCACCGGCCTCTCATGACTCTGTGTGGGCTCCTAAAGCTGCCAGCTTACTCGGGTTGCATCTCAACTCTCTCGTCAAGAATGAAGAAGAAACTGTGAAGGGGATTCGTTCAATCAAGGATCTTACGGGTGAAACATCCCCACTGGTGATCTTGATTGAACTTCCGCTCTACTTTGTGAGCAGGGAGTCAACAGTTTCGATTCTCGCAACTGGCCAGGGAGCTGACGAACTTTTCTTGGGGTACAAGAAGTACGAGCGAGAAGACACGTCTGAGCAAGACCTCAAGAAAGTTCTGGAAAGTGTGGTTCCACTCGAACGGACGATCGCAGCTAACTATGGAAAGGAGCTCTTTTACCCTTATCTGGACAACAGCGTGATTGAACTGGTGTCGCGAATTCCTCGCGACCAGAAGATAAGGAATGGCGTGAGAAAATACGCTTTGCGTTCCGCTGCGTCTTCGTTGAATTTGAATGACGAGATTGCCTGGAAACCTAAGAAGGCTGCTCAATATTCATCAGGTTTTAAAGACGTTGTATCAAAACTCGCCAAGAGAGAAAGCAAAACTGTTCACGAATATATCAGTGAGTTGTAGCGATCGAAAATTTCTTCATTCTTCATTCGGAGTTCTTCCAAGTTCAGTCCTAGATATTTCCCCTGTGAGTAAAGCAGTTTACCATTCACTATGGTCTGTTCCACATCGCTTCCGCTTGAGGAATAGATCAAAACACGTTCGGCGTTTCCCTCTCTCAAAGGAATCTGACTGACTCCTCCTCCTATGACCGTTATGTCGGCAAGGGCTCCCTCCTTCAGCACACCCGAATTCTTTCCTAAAACTTTCCACGGATTCTTTGTCATGAAATCCAAGACCTGGGACGGTGGCAATGCCTGCCCCTCCTCTCTGTAGTTCTTCTGGAGAAGAGACGCAAGTTTAGCATTTTCCAACATGTCAAGAGAATTCCCAGTTGCAGCCGAATCGGTTCCAAGGGTGAGATTGACCCCGTGTTGTATCATTTCTATCACCGGAACAAAATTCCCGTTTGCAAGCTTCATATTGCTCACAGGATTGTTGACGGTCGTGACACCATTCCTTCCCAAGACCTTGATTTCATTTAGAGTCACATAAATTGTGTGTGCTGCGATCAGCCTATCGCTCAAGAAACCCAGTGCGTCTAGGTACTCAACGGGTCTCTTCTTTTCCTTCTTGACTATGTCGTACACCTCTCTCCTGTTCTCACTAAGATGGATTGTATACGGCACCTGGTATCTATCAGCTAGTTCTCTTGATGCTATCAGATCGTCCCTATCACACGAATAGATCCCGTGCGGTGCCGGAAGTGGAGTAACCAGTTCGTGCCCCTTGAATCTCGAAATAAAATTTTCAGCATTCTTCAACGGTTCTCCTTTCTGGGTAGTCTGGTTCTTGTTCACGATGCTCCATCCCAGAAATGAACGCATTCCGACTTCTTCAGCGGCCTTTGCTACGATATCCTCTCCGTAGTACATGTCCAGGAATGTCGTTGTTCCCTTTCGAACCATTTCAGCAATTCCCAGCTTACTGCCGTAATACAGTTCTTCATCTGTCCTGACGGCATCCAGTTTGAATCCCGTGTCGAGGAATTTTGAGAAAGTCATATCATCAAGGAGAGTCCGCATGTTGGTCATAGAAACGTGAGTATGCATATTGACAAAACCGGGTGAAACTATCTTGTTTTCGCAGTTTATGACGTACTCCGCCTCCACTCTTATCCTGTCAGAAACCTGAGAAATAATGTTGTCATCTATGAACAGATCCATTTTCTTGGGTGAATGATCTGCGGTGAGGAGAATGCCGTCCTTCAACAGGATTTGCATATGTTGCTATGGCTTTTTCGTATATATCTTATCTGAAAAGTATCAGAAAACCTGCAACTGCCGTAACGACGAGAAACAAAAAGGAATACTTATTGAACTTGATGAAGTTCCTGCCAGAGAGATTCCTCAGAGCAATTATGTTTGCCAGGGAGGCGACCATTGTTCCGTTTCCGCCTATGTTTACACCATACGAAAGTACCGCAAATGTGGATGTTTTCCCCAACAACACGGTTGTAGGTACATTTGAGATCAGTTGAGAAAGGAGCATGGATGAAAAGAATATTCGAATTGCTCCACCACCTATAGGAAGGTCTACAAGAGACCTGACAGAGTTCATCACCAGGAATATCAGAATGAAAACAACGATGAGCACATAGTCAACCTTGATAAGAGTCTGGGGTTCTAGAAAGAAGAGAGACATCAAGGATACCGCTATCACAACGACGAAGAGGTATACCGTCAGATTGAGCAGCATACCAACGATGGTGACAACAAGCAAGGTTGCAAAGATTCCGAAGAAGTAGAAATTGGGCTTCGGTCCCTTTTCGCTCGTGGTAAATTTCTCGTCCTTGAATATAAGGGAAAATATTATCAATACAGTTAATGAGACAAGGAATATGGGTGCCATTGTTTTCACAAATTCGAGAGTATTTAGAGAGTACAGCCGAAACATGATAATGTTCTGAGGATTTCCAAAGGGTGTGAGCATAGAGCCAACATTGGCGGCAATTGCCTGGAAAATTATTACATCATCAAGATTCTTCTTAGCAAATCTTCCTATCGCAACCGTTATCGGTATCAAAATTAAGAGCGAGACATCATTCGTAAGGAACATCGCCATAACTGTAGTGAGGAGAATGGATATTATCATCAGTTTTCTCCTACTATTCGTTACCTCCATTATCTTGTAGGCAACATGATTCAATGCGCCGGTGTGCATCAGACCTGTATTTACAACAATGAGGGAAGAAAGAATTGCAATAGTATTCCAGTCGACAAGCCCTGTAGAATAAACGCTCCTCCGCAAGAAAATGATTACTAAATACGCAAGTCCCAGGACAAGGAGCAGGGCTTTATTGACCGTTATTTTCATTTAGAGCGTGTTCTTTAATAGAGTATCAAGCTCCGGTCCAATCGCCTTGAGTATTGTCTTCACCATCTCATCCCTAAAAGACTCGGGCAAAGATATCAGTCCAAGTTCCGCTACGACCTTGAGCATCTTCCCCTGAGCACCGGCCTCCAGGAGCTTGCCTCTCGTATAGTCCTGTATTGCTTCCTTAAGTTCATTCTCCAGCCTCGGATTGGATTTAAGTTTTTCTTTTATCCTTTCCTTGATTTCGTCCTTATAGAGTTCCTGGATGGCCTGAACAATAATCTCGTCCGAAATCATCAGTTTCTTTGAATCTTCGAAGATGAAATTCTCATCTTTGGCCATGGAGTGTTATGCGAAGGTGATATAATAGTTATTGTCAGGTCTGTTCAATAGCTAGATATCGAGTGTGACCTCGATCAATGGAGGGTTTCTTGTCGCGATGATCCTGTCGTAGGTAGCGGCCTTTACCAGGATAGACCCCCTATCGTTTTTGCTGACATTTTCGCCGAAACCCTCCCAGGTGGCAACACCTTCACAAAGTGTAATCTTCCTGACCTTTATTGCCAACTCCATAGACTCAGACTTATAGAGCAGGTCGTTGAGCAGTCTGATTGCGCAACTCTCATCAGATTCGAATTCAACATCTGAGTGGAAAAACTCGTCCGGTCGAACGTTCTCTCCGTAGATCATTCCCAGCATGTGATTGGACAACTCCAGGAGTGTTCCCTGAAAGGATTTTCCCCAGGCTCTCAGTCTGACGTCAGCCGTGTGTTCCAGGCTCTCAACAGGCACGATCCCGAGATAATACAAAAAGATAAAACACTATTGTGACTCCTTTCTAATTTCGTCAACCGCATACTTTGCCAGTTTCTTCGCATTCAGCATGTTCAGGACCTCCCAAAGTTCCTCCCTTGTGATCGCCTTAGAAATCAAGAGCAATCCCAGGTAGGCAAGAGAGTAGGCAAGGAAGAGTCCTATGACAATTACTGACGACACTCTGGTATAATCGTGCAGGACGTAAAAGAACACACCTCCAAGCAATAAGGAAAATGCTGCACTCTTGATGGACTGAAATGTAAAGGGAATCTTCACCTCAGTGAAGAGTGCAACCCTGGACACGATAAGCAGAACAACTCCCGAGATAAGATATGCATATGCAGCACCTATCACGCCCATTCCTGCTAAATGAATATCGGCCAGTCTGCTCGGAATTAGGGCAACGCCCAGTGCTATCCACAATAAGTACCCAAGGTTGTTAAGCCACCCCGTGGTCTTGGTCTTCGCCACTGCATTGAAGTGAGTCCAGTATGGGATGGACATAGTCCAGAACCACGAACCTATGAGCATCAATTGAAGCGAATAAGAAAAGGGAATCAACGCGGAGTTCCAGAGATTGAGTATGGCCGGCGAGAAGATGATTGCAAAGACTGTGATTGGGGTGACGAAGAATGTCAGGTACTTCACCGATTGTCCCATGGTTTTTCCATAATCTCCGTTTGAAGCAAGCTGCGAAGTCAGGCTTGGAAGTATGAGAATTGTTACGGACATGGTGAATCCAGTCATCATAAGGATGAGTCTATACTCGGTAGCGTAAACCCCTGAAGGGAAAGACCCAAGAGCAATATATACCAGAACCTGTGGCACATTTGCTGACAGTGCTTTGGTGATTGAAACACTTATTAGGTGATAGGAGTACCTCCAGTATTCTCTTATTGTTTCAAGGTGGGGCCATTTGAATCTCCATGGCATCCCAACCACAAAGCTCAGAACAGCATAAACTACGTAGGAAATGGTGTAAGAGACGGCGATCAGCAGCGCCATCTCAGGTATCCCGGATTTAGCATTTGGGAAGTTAAAGATGTTGAAGTGGATCAGAAGGACAACCGAGGCAAATCTTGTTATCGACTCCATGATGGCTGGAAGGGACATTTTGAAGGCTTCCTGCGTGCCGGTAAAGAACGCACGGTTGGCCTGAATGTACGGAAGACCCAGGAAATATGGTATAAGCAGAAGAATGCTGAGGTAAACGTAGGGCGACTGGAACTTCTGATGAAGAGCCGTTGTCCATATGAAGATCGCCAGAAAAATAACTCCTATGTAAATGAAGGTTAGGAATATCTTCACGAGAATCAACGCATTGTTGAATTCGTTTCTGTCCTTTCCAAGAGCGATCATCCTGGTGTGTGCCGTGTTTATTCCAAGATCGGAAACGAATGAAAACACCAGGCCGATTGAGAGGGCCGTTGAGAATATTCCCCACGAACTGACGCCTGCATCCCTCAAGATCAGCAACAAGGTGAGAAATCCAAGTATCAGACCGAGACCGTTCTGCAGCAGAATCCATGCAGGTTTGGCTGTTTCCATATTTAAGGGCTTAGTAGAGAAGTATAGAAAAACCTTGGTGTTCTTAAGAAACTGTTATATTTTCGCAAAGTCTGGCTGAAAGTGATTCCATCATTCATCACTTCCCTCATACTATTCATCCCTGCCTTCATTGCCAATCCCAGTGCAGTGTTAACGGGTGGAAGGTTTGTCATCGATGGAGGGAAAATCTGGAGAGGGAAGAGAATCCTTGGAGATCACAAAACCTGGTCAGGTTTCCTGGGAGGAATATTCGGAGGGACATTCATTGGGTTGGTCTTGAATTATGTATTCTTCTATTCCGGGGTGAGGGAACTGACTTTCTCCGGTAATTTCTATACTGCACTTTCAATGGTTCTTGTCCTCTCATTTTTCTCGATGGTTGGGGACTTGGTGGGTTCCTTCATGAAGAGAAGGATGGGAAGGGCTCCAGGGAAGGAGTCTATTTTCCTGGACCAGTACCCATTTGCGTTGTTTTCACTCGCATTCTTTTACATCATCTTCTGGTCTGATGCAAGGGTGCTGTTTCAGTGGGAAGGCGTGCTTGCAATATTGGTGGTTACCCCGCTGATCCACAGGGCGGTAAATATAATCGGTTACAAGTTAAAGATGAAGAGCGTCCCCTATTGATCTAGAAAGCTGTTGGTGTCGGAGACCACGTCCTTGCTCAGGTAAAGATTAGGAAGTTCGGTCCTAAACTTTCTGGCCCTGGAGTCTAGAATTATTGCCACTCCTCTCTCGTCAGGACCCCTGATGAGCCTTCCAATTGCCTGTCTCATCTTCGTCGCTGCAACTGCATCGTAAGCGTACTCCCATCCCCTCCTGAACTTCATCTCGTAGAAGAGTTCCATTGCAGACGTTTCTGGTGAGGGTGGCGGAAATGGGATTCCAGTCAGCACGGCAACCTCGACCAATTTTCCGGGCAGATCGATCCCCTCGGAAATGCGTCCATTTATCACTGCGAATAGATTACCCCCCTTTTCCTTGAAATTGGATATGAGCGTGACAAATTCCTCGTTGCTCATTCCCTTCCTCTCGAAATAGATCCTTCCCCTCATTTCAACTTCCAGGAACGACGAGAGTTGTTCGTAAGAGGTGCAGAATATTACCTTGTTTCTAGGGACCTTTTCCACTACATCCCTTATGTAAGAATCCATCCTTCCCTTTGATTCCTCTTTCAGGGTGTATTTGGATGTCACATCGTCAACGAACAGTACCCTCAGGTTGTTCTCGAGGTAGCCTGCCTTTATCACCACTTTCTCCGGATCCTTCAATCCCGTTTCATCAATGAATTTACTGAAGGGTGAAATGGTTCCAGACATGAAAAATGACCTGTATGAATTTCCAAAAAAACTGAGGATCTCGTAAGTTTCAAGATTCATCAGACTTACACCGGACGGCTCCTCATTGTGAGATATTATGACCCTGTAGCTTTCATCGTCCTCCATCAGTCTTGAAGCGAGTATAGATGCGTTGTAAATGTAGCTCCTAGGGAGCTTTCCCTCGTTGCTCCTGGATTCCCTTATGGAGAGCCCAAAATTCGCCATCAGGGCCAGAAGATTCTTGATGTCAAGAGAGTTCATCTGGAAAGCGTCCATGTATGCCTCGGTGACCTCTTGAGTGGTGATGATCCGGTCCCCCTCCTTGAGGAGTGAGTTCAGTGCCTCACCGATTGAATCGATGATGTAAGAGGCATTTACCTTGTTCAGCAGAAGGTCGCCATACTGGTCAATCTCTTTAGAACAGCCGGCAAGAGTTCCATGAGTGAGTTTTGAAGAGAGGAGGTTCCTGGTGAGATCGGGTATGTTGTGTGCCTCGTCTGCTATCAGTACTATGTCCTTCAAATCTGCCTCCATCCATCCGAGGAACCTTTCCCTAATGAACGGGTTGAGGAAAAAGGAATATGACGTGACCAGCACCCTTGCATCCGTCGCAAGTCTCTTTTGAGCAAAGTATGGACAGAAATATTCCTGTCCCACCGCAAGGAACTCTTCCTGAGACATTATCGCCTTCTTCCAACCCTGATCGTAATTGGTGTCGTAGGTACATCCTCCCTTTCCGCTCTTGTTTTTCTCGACCAGGACCCTGCAATAATTGCTCTGTTCTTCCGGGGTCCCCTGCGACATTTCAGAAGCCTGTTTCTTGAACAGGCACATCTCCCCTCTCCCGAAGAATGTCATCACCTTGTTCAACCCAAGTTTTCTTGCCTCCCTCAGGAGATTCTCCCCCTGGGAGTTGGTGCGCGTCAGGAAAACGATCCTTCTGTCGGGATATTTGGAAATCACATGATAAAGAACAGCGACAGTCTTCCCCGAACCCGTAGGGCTCTCAAGAATTGTTGCTTTCTTTTCGCTGTGCTCCAGCTTGTCAAAGATCATCTCCTGCCAGGGATACACCTCATAAGGAAACTTTGGAAGATCTTTCAAGAAATGATTCCACCTCCTTCACGAGGGGCAGACCGAAAGACTCGACCTGACTTTCAAGGTCCGTTTTGCTTATAGATGTTGTGAATTTGTACGAGCCCAAACTCTTGGCCACGTCACTCTCTTTTACGCCTATCAGTTTGCTCAGTGCACTCAACTTTCCGCGTCCGACAGTTTTCCGGTCCGCCAACTGGACGTTTTCCACATACTTGCCCAGGAAAGAATTGACCGATTGCCCCGATTTTCCACGAGTGAAGAGACAGCAACACACTCCGTTTGGAGGGCTCTTAATGCCCTCATTCATAGATAGGAAGGGTTCCCAGATCTGTGCAGCTTCAATCTCCTTCTTCTGGTATGCAAGCAGCATGTTACCCATGCTCTTGAAGTAGACCTGTTCGTAGTTCTTCAATTCCCTAGAATCCTTATCCATTCTAGATAAGGGAGTCGTGCCAATCTTTCCGTGGTCGCTTCTCTTGATAATCCCCGCTCCACCCCAGGCAACGCCCGCAATTGGTTTAATGCTCCTGTCTATGAGATAGAAGAAGTATCCAGAAATCAGGGGACTGGCAACAATGTCCTCAGATCCAGTCATGAGCTCCTTGAGGGCTTCCATGCTGTTTTCATAGACCGTCACTCTGAAAGGTATCTTGTCAGCAAGGTCCCGAAGTGTCTCGACAACGTGAAGGTACTCCGAACTTCTAAGAATTCCGATCCTCAGGGTCCTAGAATGGTTCAGCGACACCAGAACGGTCCTCTGGCTCACTTTTCTCCTCTTGATGATGCCCTTGATTTCGAGAATCTTGAGGATCTCCGACATCCGGGATCTCGATGCTCCCAGTATCAGCGTCAGTTCCTTCTGAGTTATCTCCTCCCTGAAAAGAGTGTCAAGTACCTTGTCCTTCAACATAGAGGTCAGATTTCGAATTCTTCCCCATTCTTGGGCAGAATCACCTTTGAAGAAGTCAGGTCCTTAGCGAGTTCTTCCCTCTTCTCTCCGTGCATGAGAACAACTTTGTCCGGTCTGGATCCCTCAATGAATTCAAGTATTTCTTTGTGTCCGGAGTGAGCAGAGAAATCGAAGAATTTTACGTCCATATTCACTTTCGTAGCCACTCCTGCGAGGTCTATGCTTCCTGTCTCCAGCAACATCCTGCCGTTTGTGTCTTCGACCTGATATCCAGTCAGGAACAGTCCATTCCTTGGAGTGTTCAGGTTAGAAATATAGTGAAGCACCGGTCCACCATCAAGCATCCCACCGGTCGTTATGATCACGTCTCCCCTTAGCGCCTTCTCACGGTCGGACTTGCTTCTCACCATCCTGACTCTCCTGAGCATTTTTTTGTATCTCTGATAATTCTTCACGTACTTTGGGAAGCTGGAGAGGACGTTACACACGGTCCTTGCCATACCATCCATCCATATCTCATAGTCGGTGTTTTCAAGAACCATGAGGAGTTCCTGTGCTCTTCCAACTGCAAATGCGGCCACTACTGCCACGCCCTCTCCCTCCACCACTTTCTGTATCGAAGATAGGAAATTCTCTTCCACATTCGGACGGGGCGGATGCTCCTTTCCGGCATATGTGCTTTCCACAACCAGAACGTCGGTATCTATTGGTTTTATTCCAAACAACAGATGGGTATCTATGCTCTGGATGTCGCCCGTGAAAACGAGTTTGTTTTCTCCATTTACTAAATACATTGCACTTCCAATGAGATGACCGGTTGAGTGCGAGGTTATGTCCTGATCCTTGAACTCCATCGTCTCACCGTAGTTGAGGGGTGTAAAAGATTCTATTATGCTGTCGACGTCAAATTCCTCGAACGGAAGACTGCCTCCTTCCATTTTGGCTATCTTTACCGAATCGTAGAGGAGAATGGGAATCACGGACAGCGTCGGAGGTGTCGCATAGACGTTTGCTCCGCCGTTCTTGTTCAACCAGGGAAGCATTCCAACGTGGTCAAGGTGTGAATGAGTGACAAAAACACCATCCACCTTAGGCGCGAACAAGGGAAATGTCGGAGGCTTAGTTGGATTCATTCCATAATCGAAGAGGAACTTGTACCTGTCGGTGGATAGAACCATTCCCAGTCTTCCCACCTCGTTCCCTCCTCCCAGGAACCTTGCCTTCATAACCCTGCCTCCTTAAGATGAAGGCCGCACCTGCATGCCCTCTGTGATGCTATCCTCGGAATTGCGTTTGCTAAAACATTCTTTATATTTTCTTCACTTTCTTTCATTACTCTTATCACTTCTTTTGAATTTACTGGTATTTCGGCCCATACGTCGTAATCGGTCACGGTGGCTAACGTCAGGTAACACATCTCCTTTTCCCTTGCAAGATTTATCTCCGGAACAAGAGTCATGCCAATGATGTCTCCGACTCCTCTGAAAAACCTGCTCTCCGCCCTCGTCGAGAATCTCGGTCCCTCTATGCACACATAGGTGCCGCCTCTCTTGGACTTGAGCCGGAGTTCTATCAGAGTCTTGTGGAACGTGTCCAAGAGTTCCGGGCAGAACGGATCTGCCATGGAGATGTGAACCACTTCTGGTCCGTCATAGAACGTATAGGCTCTGCCCTTGGTATAATCGAAGAACTGGTCGGGAAGAGCGATCGCTCCGGGCTCGATGTCCTTCTGGAGAGATCCAACCGCTGAAACTCCTATTACTCTCTCCACTCCCATCTCCTTTAATCCGAACATGTTTGCTCTGTAATTTATCTTGTGGGGAGGTATCTTGTGGTCCTTGCCGTGTCTGTATAGTACAACCACATCTTTCCCTCCGATCTTACCCAGTTCCAAGGGAGAAGACATCTCTCCGTACGGGGTTGTCAGTTTTACTATCTCTGCATCCTCGAGCAGTTTTCCCGTAACCGAGCCCCCTATTAGACCTATGGACATTGGAAGTGCATGTTGTGTTGGCTAAATAAATTTCCTGACCTTTCTCCTCACATTTTCATTGCCAGGGGAGTTCCACCTACTAGTGAGGTTACATCCCGGACGGCTCTTTCCTCGAAAACGATCATTTCTGTTTTCCAGTATCCTGCTGTCAGTTTAAGTAAATAATCGCTGGACATCATCACTTTCGATATCTTCGCCTGTTTGATTTCTGTATATGGGAGTCTGGATTTTGCTGCTTCGATCAGTTCGGGAGGAAGTGGTCCTCTTTCGACCTTGACAGGCTGAATTTCTGCTACCTTCTTCTTCAGACTAGACCACATCCTGAGTCCTACAAGGCCTCCCAAGCCGGAGAATACGGCAGGGTTTGCAGCTTCCAGAAGCCAGGCAGCAATAACTGGAAGACCGCTCAATCTCGTAGCAAGCTCACTCATCTGAGATAGAGGTATCTGGAGGACCTCCTTGTCTGTGAATACTATCGATCTGATAGTGTAATCAGGTGAAATTGCTGAAAATAAGATTATCCCTAATACCTGATCTGTCGATTCGTTTGCCATGGTAAGAATGCATTCGTTCTAGCATTTCAATCTTCCCGAATGAATTCATGCGACTTCCTCGTCTCCAAAAGGGAACCAGCGAAGCTTGCGAGATTGTACTGGTACGAGGGTCCTAACGGTTATTGAGGTTACAATCCACCAAACATCGTTAAATACGAGGTGTCTATCTGGTTTTATGGAAGGCAAACTGCGTCCTCTGAACATTCTAGGGAACAGCCTTAACCAGTACGTATTGGTCAAGGTAAAGTGGAACAGGGAGTATAGAGGATTGCTAGATGGGTACGACCAACACCTCAACCTGGTGATAAAGAATGCGGAAGAGGTAGTGGAAAACAAGAGCAAGGGAACCTTCCCCGTGATGGTGGTCAGAGGCGACGTAGTGGTATACATTTCACCTTCGGAGGCGATATAGAATGAGAGGAACCCCCTCGATGGGGAGAAGGAACAGGATAAAAGTCCATATAAAGTGCAGGAGATGTGGTCACCATTCTTACAACGTGACCGACAAAAGGTGTTCACACTGTGGATATCCGGACTCAAGGATCAGAAGTTATAACTGGGCGAAGCTTAGGTGAGTCCTGCGGGATTGTAGTACTCGCAGAGAGCGTGCCCGTAGGGTATAGACTGATACAGTCGTTGAGAATAATTCAGCATAGAGGGCAGGAGTCTTCAGGAATTTCCATCAACACAGGAAAGTCGCTGAGAACTTATAGGGGGATGGGACTCGTAAATGAAGTTTTCTCAGGAGTCAAGCTGGAAAAGGATGCTGGAATTGGCATCGGCCACATAAGGTACAGCACCGCAGGTTCGTCGGTTCTCGAAAATGCGCAGCCGCTCTATGCTAACATTGGTAAATACGAAATTGCGATTGGCCACAACGGAGAAATCGTCAATGCTTCCCTGCTGAAGAAATCACTTGAGAGCAAGGGGTATTCATTTGCCACAAACTCTGATACTGAAGTCATAATGAAGTTGCTTTCCATAGAGCTTTCAAAGACTGCTGACCCAATTCTATCCATGAAGAACACGTTCAAGAAACTGGTGGGTGCATATTCTCTCAACATCATGATAAACCAGAGGTTGTTTGTTGCAAGGGATCCGAATGGTATACGGCCATTGGTAGTTGGCACAACCGAGTACGGATACTGCGCTGCATCTGAAAGTGTCGTTTTTGATCAGCTCAACGGAAAGATGATAAGGGATGTCAGACCGGGAGAAATTGTGGAGATAAAGAAGAACGAAATAGATTCGTTCATGTACAATGAGGAAGCGAGAACTGCACATTGCATGTTCGAATACGTCTACTTCGCAAGACCCGATAGCATTCTGGATGGCAGGAGTGTGTTCGAAACAAGGATGGAACTTGGCAGGATTCTTGCAAGGGAAAGCCCCGTAAGCAAAGCAGACTGCGTTGTTGCGGTCCCGGACTCGGCCAGGACCCACGCACAAGGATATGCTGAGGAATCGGGCATACCCCTCGTTGAGGCGCTCATCAAGAACAGGTATGTGGACAGGACCTTCATTATGCCGGAACAGGCAGGAAGGGAGAGTGAACTCGACATAAAGCTAAACCCGATACGTCAGCTGATAGACGGGAAGAAGGTAGTCCTAGTCGATGACAGCATAATCAGAGGAAACACGACGAGGAAGATAGTCCGATTGCTGAAGAAGTATGGAGCAAAGGAAGTCCACCTGAGAATAGCGTGTCCTCCGGTACGGTTTCCCTGCTACCTGGGAATCGACATGAAGACCAAGGACCAATTCATAGCATCAAACAGGAGTCTCAAGGAAATAAATGCGAAGCTGGGCGCAGACAGTCTCCGCTACATCTCTTTGGAAGGGTTGATAGAAGCAACGGCTCAGGGGAAGGAGAAGCTCTGCCTTGGTTGCCTCACAGATAGATATCCGGTACGCATAGGAAAACGCTAAGAACCATCGCAGTCAATAGAGCCTTCAATTCTGAACTCTGCTGTGAGACTGCAGGAATTTCACTGAATCGTACAGAAAGTTGTTGATCTTCATTTCGAGACCGTTCTCTCTGCCAAGAGTTATAATCTCCCCCGTTATGGAATCGATTTCTGATCTCCTTCCGTGCTGGATGTCCTGAAGCATGCTGCTGGTGTTTTCTGCCGTGACTCTGCATGTTTCCAAGACATTCTTCTCTATCTCCAGATCGTATCCGAGTTTCGAGAACAGTTCCTCAAGTTCCCCGATTGTCTTGGATGCAATTTCCCGGAGCTCTCTGTTTCTCGTAATCTCGCCATTCTTCACTCCGAAAAGTGCCGTGATTGGATTTATGACCGCATTGATTGCTGCCTTCCTGTAAAGCTCCTCATCAATGTTGTCCACCCACTCTGCGTTTATTCCCGTATCTCTGAGAAAAGTCAAGTCCATTTTTCCAGAGTGGCTACCTACCCTGAAATACCCTCTGCCAGTCAGTTCCACATCCGTCTTAGAAATCTTCCTTGCACCCCACGTGGTAACTGCGTATATCTTAGTCAGTCCGCTCTTTTCCATTCTCAGGTGCGACAAACCATTCTGTACCAAAACTGCCTTTCCTTTCAGATCGTAATCTCTGAACACGCCCTCAAGATCATAGGACTTGACTGCAACAAATGTGATGTCCGTATCTTCACTCTTATCGGAGACATTTACAGCGAACTTCTCCTCCTTCCCACCATCCCTTATCACAATTCCATTGTCGTAGAATCCTATCTCCCCTTTTTTCACAACCAGCACAACATCGTTCTTCTTTTGGAGGAAGTATGAGAGGACCATCCCCATTGATCCAGGACCTATCACTCCGATTTTCATATGGCCTTTGCAGATTGTTCAAGAACCAGTTTCTTGCCCTCTTCGAAGGCTTCCAGGTTGCATTCCCAGTGCCTCTCGGGCAATGACTCCTTTATTGCAGCTATGATGCTCTCTTCATCGAGACCCAGTAGCCCCGTCGAAAATAGTGCACCCACCATCACGGTATTTGCTACCCTCTTGTTTCCAAGTTCGAGAGCAGTCCGGTCGGCCTCAACGGTGATCGTAGCGTATTTCTTCAGCTCACTCTCGACGATCTGATCGGGATAATTCTGCTGTTTGATCGTAAGCGAGACTGGATGTATTCGCCGTCTGTTCAGGAGTATCATTCCTCCTTCCTTCAGCTTAGAAATGTTCCTCACTGCTTCCAGTTCTTCGAAGGCAACCATTGCATCTGCAGTCTTTGAAGGAATTATCGCACTCTTGTAGTCGCCTATCCTGACTTCGACCGAAATCTTTCCCCCTCTCTGCGCCATTCCATGCAGTTCCGTCATCAGGACTGGTTTTCCCTCAATGACGGCTGCCCTTCCCAGTATGATGGCAACGGTGATTATACCCTGACCTCCCACACCAGCAAACACGAATGATGGCATCACTCCTTCACCTCAATGGCATTGAATGGGCACACAAGCGGTTCCGAACAAACGGAGCAACCGTCGCACAGTTCAGAATCGATGAACACTTTTCCGTCTTCGGTATAGAAGGCAGCGCACGAAAAATTCCTGACACAGTTGTAGCACTGGTTACACTTATCCTGATTGATCTGGAACACCTTCATTTCCGATGGGGACTTCTTCCTGTCTGCCTCCAGAGCACAGTCTCTCTTGCTGATCACAACTGACAGTTCTTCGGTACCGAGCGCTTTCTTGAACGTCTCTAGAGAGCTCTTCAGATCGTACGGGTCGATCGTGAAAACGTTATTTATCCCGATTCCTCTCACAACGCTCTCAATGTCGACTTTCTTGAATGGAGGGCCCGTCTCAGGCGTGGGTTGACCTCCCGTCATGGCAGTTATGGAGTTGTCCATGATGACCAGAACAAAATTGTGGTTGTTGTGATATGCGTTGATGAGCGCGGGAATGCCGCCGTGGAAAAAGGTACTATCGCCTATGAAACTGACTACCTTTTCTTCTGCACTCATCGTGAAACCGCTAGAAGAACCCACAGAGGAACCCATTGAAAAGCAAAAATCACCCATCTGGTACGGTTCGTAATAACCCAGGGTATAGCACCCTATGTCTGTGGGAGAAATGACATTCCTTAACCCCTTCTGTTTCATTGCCATCTTGGCAACATAATACGTCGCCCTGTGAGGACAACCCGGGCAGAGGACTGGTTCCCTGTTAGGGAGGACCGGCCCTCCGTAGGTTTGTTTGTGCTCAATACCATAGATCTCTGAGAGAAATACCACGACCCTGTCTACATCCATCTCATAGGACATCGGTACGTACCCGTTCAGCTTCCCGTAGAATTTCCTGTTGATGCCACGGAGAGCGCAGATGGAAAGAACCTGTTCCTCCAGGAAGGGACCGCCTTCCTCTACAAACACGACTCTTTCTGCCAGCTCAACCTCCTTCAGTATGCCATCCTGGTCAAGAGGGAAACTGAGCCCGATTTTCATGACCCTCGCTTTCACATTCAACATCTGGAGCGCTTCATCGATGTAGTTGTATGCGGCACCGGATGTGACGATGAGAGTTGAGGAATCACCGTATATTCTGTTGAAGAATTTAGAACGATTAGACTTTCTGGCTCTATCCAGCCTGTTTGCAACTGCGGCTTGCGCCCTGTATGCATTCTCTGGCATCAGAACGTAAGAAGTATCCTTCTTGTAGTTCCACTCATTCTTGCCTCTTACCTCTCCAAACTTTACGGGAGTCCTTACATGTGAGATCCTCGTCACACTTCTCACGAGCACGGGGTGACCGATTTCTTCAGACAGATCAAACGCACTCACAACGAAGTCCTTCAGCTCCTGGGGACTGGATGGTTCCACCACTATCGTTTTTGCAAACTTTCCGAGGAACCTGTTGTCCTGTTCGTTCTGCGAAGAATGCATAGATGGATCGTCAGCAGATAAGACCACCATCCCCCCCTTTACTCCCGAGGCCGCCAGCGAAACGAACGAGTCCATCGCCACGTTCAGGCCAACGTGTTTCATGAAAACGAAGGACCTCAGGCCGCCCGTTGCCGCAGCGGCAGCTATTTCCAGAGCAACCTTTTCGTTCGTTGCGAACTCGAACTTGATTCCCATTTTGTCAGAAACCTGGTAGAGTACGTCGCCGATTTCCGAACTGGGCGTTCCCGGATAGGTAGCAGCTACCGACACACCCGCTTCGTATACGCCCCTCCCTACGGCTTCGTTTCCCAGGAGAAACTCTGTCCGTCCTCCACGACCGAGAAGGGAGTCGTATGCCAACTCAATTCTGCTCCTTTTCCAGGAGGGACGACCATCTCTTCTCCACTGCCTCCTCGATTAGTCTCACTTCCTCTTCCCTCAGGTGTCCGAACCTTCCCTGGAGGGACAGGTAGTCGGAAATGGAAGCGGTCTTGGCCGGTTTGTATAACGCAAATTTCCCGTTCTTGGACTCGTAGAGAGGGAAAACTTTTGATTCAACCGCCAGTCTCGAAATCTTGACAGTGTCGGCAGAATTGAAGAACCAGCCCGGCGGGCATGGAGAAAGTATCTGGATGAACTTCGGTCCCTTGATCGACTTTGCCACAGCAACCTTTCTCGAAAGGTCCTCGGGATACGCGATGGTTGCCGTTGCAACGTAGGGAACGTTCTGAGCAATCATAAGGTCCGCGACGAATTTTTTGTTCTCTCGCTTGTAGTTTCTTTTCAGTCCCACCGGGGTGGTGGTTGTCCAGGCACCAAAAGGAGTGCTCCCGCTTCGTTGTATCCCGGTGTTCATGTATGCCTCGTTATCGTACATCACATACAGAACGTTGTGACCGCGCTCCATCGCAGCACTGAGTCCCTGCAGACCTATGTCTGCCGTGCCTCCGTCCCCTGCAAATGCAAGTACGTTGTAGTCTTCCTTTCCCTGCGCATCTAGCCCCTCTCTCAGTCCCGAAATGGCTGCGGCTGCAGCGGCGAATGGCGTTTGGAGCATTGGAATCTTGAGTGCAGTATATGGGAACTCTCCAGGGATGATTGACCAGCAGCATGCCGGTATTGCAAGCGCACTCTTCGGACCCATTCCCTTCAACACATATCTCATCGATAGAGCTGCGCCACATCCAGCACACGCAGTGTGTCCCGGTAGCATGTATTCTTCTCTCGGAATGCTGAGAGGCATCTATTTCACCTCCACGTTGATCCAATCGATCTCGTTGTTCCCTTCTATGAGGTTCTCGAACATCTTTTCGTAATCCTTCACCCTGACGTCCCTTCCTCCAAGGCCCACCACGTAGTCCCTGATCGGGATGTTCACCCTTCCGTACAGGGATGAAACGACATCCTCGAAAGTGGGTCCCCTCTGACCGAACGATAGGTTCCGTTCGACAACTCCTAGAGCCTTCAGCCCCTTCACTGCCTTGAGTATCTCCTCTGCAGGGAAAGGTCTATAGAAATACAGTCTGATGAGGCCAACCTTCTGTCCTCGTTCGCGCATCTTTCTCACCGTATATTTTGCTGTGGATGAAATTGCTCCTGCTGTGACGAGGGCATAATCTGCATCCTCCATCATGAAATTCTCCGTGAGTCCCGGAAGATCGGCATCGAACAGTTCGTTAAAGCTGGAAATTTCATTCTTGATTGTTCCGACCGCATTGTACATGCTATCCCTCATATCCCTCTTCATTTCCATGAACGGGCTGTCCGGTGAAGCGAGAGAACCGTAACTTGCGGGATTATTGAAATCGAGTTTGAAGTCCAGGTCAAGATCTCCAAGATAATCAGCAGCAGTTTTTTCGTTTCTTATCTCGACCGGTTCCGAGGTGTGAGAAAGGGTGAATGCATCGAGCATGTTCATCACCGGCAAGAGTATCTTCTTGTTCTCTGCGATCTTGTACCCGAGCATTATGCTATCCATCGCCTCCTGGTTTGTTTCACAGTATATCTGCATCCATCCGGTATCTCTCTGGTTGAACGTATCGGTCTGTTCTCCCCAAATGTTCCAGGGAGGTCCGATCGCCCTGTTGACCACCGACATTACCAGAGGGACTCTCATTCCTGCAGCCCAGTGCAGTGCTTCGTGCATGTAAAGGATGCCGTGGGACGAGGATGCCGTGTAGGACCTTACTCCTGTTATTTCGCTTGCTGTAACAGACGACATCGCGCTGTGTTCGCTCTCTACCTCGATGAATTTAGAATCCAGGTCGCCGTTAGCAACCATCTCCGCCAGTTTTTCGACGATCGTTGTTTGCGGTGTTATTGGATATGCAGCTACGACTTTTACTCTTGAAAGTTTTACGCCCATTGCAACCGCTTCGTTTCCGGTCATGATTCGTCTTGATGATTGAATCGATTCCATCTCAGACCTCCTCCCTGACCATCTCGATCGCTCCAAAGGGGCACTCAGCCGCGCATATACCACAGCCCTTGCAGTGATTGTAATCTATAACAGGGGCCTCGAGTGTTTTGAACCTGTCGCTTGGAGATTTCAGATCGGGATCAATGACAAGGTCTATTGCGACATCCGGACAGAACTTCCAGCAAATCTCACACCTCGTGCACTTGGAATATTCTATGACGGGCTTTGATGTCCTCCAAGAAGCCATCTCCTTGGTGGCTGACGAAACAGAAGTGATTGGAAGAATTGCCATTATCAGTTCAACTCCGTCTCTTCGTAAGCTTCCTGTACAGCATTGACGTTCTCCTTCTTCTTTGAAGGAGTCGTATCGTATGTGGCATTCTTTATCGATTGAAGGGTAACGAGATCGCTGACCTTAGCGAAAGCCCCGAGTATTGCGGTGTTGACTATCGGATGAGCGGGATCTCCGAGCCCATTTCGGAGAGCTATGCTGGTAGCGTCTACATATCCAACCTTGAACCTACCCGCCTCCTTCAGGTTCCCGTCCTTCCCGTTGACTATTATCACACCGTCACTCTTCAGTCCTTCAGTTACGTTCACTAAATCCATTAACGACTTGTCCAGAACAACGACTGCATCGGGTTCATATATCTGGCTCCTGAGTTCGATCCTCCTATCGTCAACTCTGGTAAATGCAGTTACAGGTGCACCTCTTCTTTCAGTACCGAAGAAGGGAAAGGACGTCACCCACTTACTCTCCAAAAAAGCGGCAGTAGCAAGTATTTTTGACGCTGTGACTGCACCCTGTCCACCTCTACCATGGAACCTTATTTCGTACATGTGTCACACTATTCCAATATTACGAGATGCTATAAAATACTAATGAAAAGGCGTAGCTACCAGATGGTAGAAAACCTGAATAATGCGGACTCCCCACCACTTTTTGTACATTTAAGTTTGCTTAAATCAACTGAAGGTGAGTTGTTGATTGGGTCCTGAAATTTTCTGTGAGAATCACTGCTGGTACCAAAGTTCCAGCACTTAGAAGCAAGGTCCTATGGTGAGATCAATCACCCCCAAAATCGGAACCATTAGGAGTTTCAAGTCCATACTTTTCTTCGATTTTCTTAAAACAGTTGAGTGCCTCTGAGTATTCACTGAAGTATTCTGACCCATAGCCCCCCTTCTTTTGATCCGTGGGTTCCATGACGGCCGATACCCACCATCCATCAGTGAATGCATCACGCCTGAGTTCGAGAACGATGAAATCTCCTTCAAGCTTGAACGTCTTAACTATCCTCTTGTAGGGCCTGCCCTCCTTCGCCTTTGATTCCTCACCGTGTGCTCTCGCCCTGGCAACGACGTCACATTTCAATCCAGAATTTTCCTGCCCGGAGAACATGAGAATAAATCATTTTTGAACTATAATAAAGTTGCTGAGGTTTGCAATTTTTATAACGTTCCTAATAGGTAATGGAACAAACGAAGATTTATCGTGAAGTTTAAAGG
>JACWAC010000035.1 GCA_014874235.1 Thermoplasmatales archaeon | reverse complement strand
ATGAAGTTCTTCCTAGAAAACTACGGTTGCACTCTAAACCGGTCACAGGGCGAGATGATAGCCAACTCTCTCGTCTCTCAGGGTAACCAGATTGTGGTCGAGCTAGAATCAGCCGATTCCGTCCTCCTTTCCACATGCGCGGTGATAAAACATACAGAAGACAGGATGCTGAAAAGGATAGAAGAAATAAAGAGGATTGGAAAGGAAGTCATCGTTTCCGGTTGCCTGACTCAGTTCCCCCTGAACGGAGTAAGAAGAATTGACTTTTCGGCCTCATACGGAAATCTGCCGATGCTCAAGGACGGAAATCTGAGCGTCGGAATTCCTATAGCAGAAGGGTGCGACGGAGGATGTTCTTTCTGCATTTCAAGAATAGCACGCGGTAGACTCAGGAGTTTTGAGGAAGACAAGATTGTCAAAAGCGTAATAGAAATGGTATCCAGAGGGGCAAAGGAGATAAGACTGACCGGTCTGGATACTGGTTCCTACGGACGGGACAGATCTTCGAGTTTGCCAGAATTGATTGCGAAAATTACAGAAATTGAAGGCGATTTCAAGATCAGAATAGGAATGATGGAACCTGAGAATGCTGGTTCGATCATAGACGGGCTGCTCGACGTTATGAAATCTGATAAGGTGTACAGGTTCCTTCATATACCATTCCAGTCGGGTGATCCTCTCGTACTGAGAAAGATGGGGAGACGGTACAAGATAGAGGAGTTCATCAAAGTGGTCAGGAAGTTCAGAAATCGGTATAAAGAAGGAATGCTTAGTACTGACGTCATTGTGGGCTTTCCTTATGAGTCAGTTGAAGGTCTTAGAGCGACAGCTGACATTGTAAGAAAGGTAAAACCAGAGATGCTCAACGTCACAAAATATTCCGCACGACCCGGGACCGCTGCTTATAAATGGACAACGCCACCTACCAACCAGACGGCCCTTTGGAGCCAGATCCTAGCGGAACTCCGCAGGGACATATCAGAAAAATCACTGAAACGCTTTGTGGGCATGGAGAAGGAAGTCTGGCTCATGGAATTTGGAAAGAATGGAACGATTATTGGAAGAGATCAGGACTATCATCCCATCATCTTAAAGAAAGGGAGACTTGGGGAGAAAAGGAGAGTGAAGATAGTGTACAGTTCGCAATTCTACTTGGTAGCGAGGTAGAATGATGAGAACCGTATAATAGCGGATCATTCATTCACGTCTCATGCACCACATTCTATTTTCCGATGTTGTTCCTGAATACGTCAAATTACGTGAAAAATACAGAGAATCTCACTTGGCTGTTGGCACAGAATTCTTTAAAAGAGGTGATCTTGTGCTGGCTGGTGCGTTGACGGATCCGGTAGATCAGGCTCTGATTGTTTTTTCGTCCCGGACTGCTGCAGAAGACTTCTTAAAGGCGGACCCCTATTTCTTAAATGGTCTCGTGAAATCGTATAGAATAAGGGAATGGACGACGGTATTGGGAATGGGAATAACTCCCACTGAGGATTGAATAGAAGATGCTATTTCAACACAGAGAGTATAGCTAAATATGGAGGGTATATGAGGATAGAAATTAAGGTGCTCATAGGAAAGGGCCCAATCGAGAAGAAAAATGGAATCCTCATAGTTTTTACAACCGAAAAGAGAAAGAACAATAGAGCGAATATTGACGTAGTGAAGCAGCTTTCAAAATACTACTCGGTTCCACAAACGAGCATAAGAATTGTTGCTGGAGCCACGTCCACCAAGAAAGTTGTGGAAGTTGAAAGTATCTGAACAAATATCTGACAATGATTTGGCGCCTTATCGGTATCTGACCTGAAATTCTCACTCGATGTAGAGTCTTGCGATGGTGAAGTGTCTCTTTGCAAGCAGCATGGTTGTTTTCAGATTCTTGGCTTCCTTTCCTATGGCGGATGCCTTGTAGTTGGGGTCGACCTTCACGTTCACCACGTAACCGCTCTCCCCCGCAGTTATGTTCAGCGAAACTACTTTGTACCTGTAGAAAAGATTCCTGAAAAACTGTTCGGGTTCGGGAGAATAGTCAAGCACGTTCACTCTCTTTTTGACGCTCTCCTTTATCCTTTCCAGTGCCCTCTTCTTGTCATCGGCGGTGAAAAGCTTGTACGTCCCGCCCTTTTCGAGGACATAGAATATTACATCCTCCGTTTCCATTACGTCCTTCACAGGAAGGCCAACTGATTTTTCGAAGAGTTGTATGAGATCAAGACTCCTTGTGTCGAGTGTTATTTCACCCAAAATTACTCAGTCTCCCTGAATTGAGAAACGCCTGAGTCCACGACGCCTACGACGGACACGGCAAATGGTTTGCCGAAAATGTTTCCCAACTGGATCGAGTTAAGAGGAACAACAAATTTTGGAGTCTTTGTATTTTCGTACTTCGCCTTGAGGTGTGGCTCATCGGCTATGACCATCGCTTTGATCCCTCCCTTCTTTCCGAGTTTTTCCGTAACCTTCTCACCCAGAACGAATTTTCCTGTTTCCTTCAATCTTCCCAGTTCCCAGTTATAGTCCATTTATTCCTCTCTCCTGTACGAAAGTTTTACTGCACCTGTACCGAGGGTGATTGGTTGTCCCACTATAATGTTTTCTGCGACTCCGTTGAGCCTGTCAACTTCTCCAATTAGTCCGGCATTCAGGAGATGCTTGCTCGTTATTTCGAAAGCCGCTCTCGCTAGTACCGATGCTTTCTTTCCCGATATACCGTGCCTCCCGATTGCCTCCACATTTCCTGCGAAAGTCATCATGTCAGCTACCAGCATCAGGTGCCTGATGTCCGTGTTAAGACCGGCGTTGTGCAGCGTAGCAGTGCTCTCTTCTATTATGGCTTCCCTCGCTGCCTCCACACCAAGGACTTGTGATATCTCTATGATATCGTTTGTCTTCGTCCTCGCAAAGTCGACGTCCTTGAGCTCAAGAACACCTGCGAGATTTGATCCCTGAGTGTAGATGACCCATTCCTTCGCATTCTGATCAAACTTGACTATAGCCCTCTTTATTCCGCCCAGCCCCTTGACCTGGAACGTTTTCAGGTTCTCATAGAGTTGATATATCTTCTTGAACGAGGGTTCATCAAGAGACAACTTGATTTCATTCTCTTCCTCTGTTATGGTAGTCTTCTGCATCCTTATCTTCTTGAGCTTAGGAAGGATCTCCTCCCTCTTCAGTCCCCTTTCCAGCATCTTCTGCTTGTCGAGCATTATGAGTACGTAGCTCTCGGTGGTGTTTACCTCTATGTCCGCGATATCCAGAAGGTTGGTCGATTCTATTGACCTTGCAAGACCCACCGCCTTATCTTCATCCCCTTTTGCCTTTTCGGAAAGGAATATGGTCATCGATGGAGTGCTTGGAGTCTTCCTTGCATCGACGATTTCAATGAGCCTCGGAAGACCCAGAGTAACGTCCATTTCTGCTACTCCTGCAAAGTGGAAAGTTCTCATCGTCATCTGCGTTCCTGGTTCTCCGATGCTCTGGGCCCCCACTATTCCCACGGCTTCGTATGGGTCTACGGCGGTTTCTTTGTATTTATCTATGGTGGCTCTGATCAGTTTTTCGAAATCTTTTCCGTCTATCTTGTACTGCTTCTTCGCTGCGGTGAGCCGTTCTGCAATGCTTACCGGTAGGCTTTCTCCGTCCTTTTCCACCTGGCGAAGCAGGTTCTTCACATCACTGCTCAGCTTCCCCTCCATTTTTTCAGGGAGCTCGATCTTTGCTTCCTCCTTCTTTGCAAGTATGGCGAAAGACAGAATCTTGTCTACGGAACCCCCAGTCACTTCTTCATAGTTTACGATGTCGTCCTGTATCTCCTGTATCTTTTCTATCTTCACCAGAGTCTTCAGCTTGTCCTTCTTTTTCTTCAGTACGCCCTTTTCGTTTTCGTATGGCGCTATCTTCGATATCTTCGCCTTTGCGACGAACGTCTTGCCCGTCACTGTTATCAGGGCTTCCTTGATTGATTTGTCAGGCGGGACTTCATAGTCAAGAACGTAATCTATCGGCGCCTTGTCTATGAGTTCCTTGACCTTCTTCAGTGTGTCCTTCCAAGCTAAGGTTGTCATTGTTTCCCTCCATACTTTTTGCCAAAGATCTCTTTGACAAGATAGTCCACGTCGACTGATTCACCATCAAAGGATCTTGACGGGTCCGTACCGTCTTCGCCGTACTCCAGCTGGACGACCGAATCCTCTGTATCGAGGACCTTTCCCTCCTCTGATACCTTTAGATCCTCCAGGGCGTTGATCAGTCTCCTCTGCATGTATCCAGATCTGGATGTCCTAACGGCTATATCCACCAGACCTTCTCTTCCTCCAGTTGCGTGGAAGAAGTACTCCGTTGGATTCAGTCCTTCCTTGTAGGACGAACTTACGAATCCCCTTGCATATGCCCCTATATCCCCTTTCTTGAAATGAGGCAGAGTTCTGTTGGTGTACCCTCTGTGTTGCCTCTGACCTCTGATACTCTGCTGCCCTATGATACCTGCCATCTGAGCGAGGTTCATCATGTTTGCTCTCGCTCCCGACCTCGCCATTATGACAGTCGAGTTGTCCATTCCAAGATAGTGCGATGCGATCTCTGAACTCTTTTCCCTTGCCTGGGACAGCGCTTTCATGACCATCGACTCCAGAGTATCTTCCAGGGTCTTTCCCGGCTCCATGCCGATGAGACCATTCTTGTAGTTTTCGATGAGTTTCTCAACCTTCTGGACCGCCTCGTTTCCGACTTCCCTCAGCTGTGCCTTGGCCTCTCCGGGAACGTCCTCGTCATCTATTCCCGTTGAAAAGCCAGTGAAACTGATGACCCCTGCAGCCAGTCTCGTGAGGTTGTCGAGGAACTTCGCACCCTCGGCGTTTCCATATTTTCTGAGCACATAGTCCAGTAGAACGCCCTTTGATTGTCCTATGGCGTTTTCGTCTATTGCCCCATTCACCAGTTTGCTGTCCTCTATCCTGATAACTCCTTCCGTACCGTTCGGATCGAGACTCTTGTCTCCCAGTTTTCCCTTGAACTCAAGATTGACTCCTTTCGGAAGGATGAGCGAGAAAATATCCCTTCCCTTGAAGTACTTCCTTCCGTCTATCTCGATCGCTTCCGGAGATTGGTCCACGTCAATGTAACTCATTATGTGCAACCCCACTTCCAGTGGGAAAAGGGGGTTCCTGTACGTGAGCATGAAGAGTGCTGTGATGTGATCGTGAATCGCACCCATAATCGGTCCTCCGAACCTCGGTGACAGGAAGTTCTCCTGAACCTTCATCAGTATCTCCGCCTCCGCCCTCGCTTCCTGGCTCTGCAGAACGTGGAGGTTCATTTCGTCCCCGTCAAAATCTGCGTTGTATGGTGCACAGTCGGCCAAGTTAAACCTGAACGTCCTGTACGGTAGAACCCTCACTTCGTGGGCCATCATCGACATCCTGTGAAGACTCGGCTGCCTGTTGAACAGGACGATATCGCCATTCTCCATCTGTCTCTCGACCTGCCACCCGAGCTCCATCTTATCGGCGACTTCTACAGAATTCTTCTCGGAGATTTTGATTCTGCTCCCATCTGTCCTGTAGACGTAGTTAACGCCGGGCCTGTATACTTCTTCCTCCTTTCCCGGCCCATTCTTGATCATTTCCTTCAACTTCTCGAAGTTGTGTTCCGTGACTGTTTCGGTGACGGTGAGTTCCCTTGCAGCCTTCGCTGGGACCCCCACCTGATTTATTGAAAGGAACGGTTCTGGGCTGATTACTGTCCTTGCAGAGAAGTTCACCCTCTTGCCGGAAAGATTGCTCCTGAACCTTCCCTCCTTGCCCTTCAATCTCTGCACAAGAGTCTTCAGAGATCTTCCAGACCTGTGCCTTGCCGGGGGAGTGCCTGGGGTCTGGTTGTCGAAGTATGTCGTAATATGGTACTGGAGAAGGTCCCACAAGTCTTCTATGATCAGCTGCGGACTCCCCTGGTCCCTGTTCTCCCTTAGCCTCTGGTTTATCCTGATGACATCCACCAGCTTGTGAGTAAGATCGTCCTCGCTCCTCTCCCCCGTTTCTAGTGTTATGGTTGGCCTTACGTTGACTGGGGGGACCGGAAATACCGTGAGGATCATCCACTCGGGTCTGGCCACCTTCGGGTCCAGACCGATCAATGGAAGATCGTCATTCTGAATCTTCTCGAATCTCTCCCTGATCTCCTTCGGAGTGAGCTTCTTTCCTTCTTCCCTGAAGGTTGTTGGTTTGTCCAGAGCTACCTTTTGATTTTCAAAGTGGCAGTGGGGGCAGATAACGACTTCGGATGCATCGGATTCCACCTCGGAAACTATGTCATCGTACTCGATATCGCTAAGCCTGTTTGCGGTGTCCTTGATCCTCACAAAGAATTCCTTGAGCTTGTCGTCAGGCAGCCTGATCCTTCCGCAATTGGCACAAGTGCTGGACAGAATTGAATATATCTCTTTTATAAAGCCGATGTGCACTACTGGCATTGCAAGCTCTATGTGCCCGAAGTGTCCTGGGCATTGGTCCACCTTGCCTCCGCACGTCTTGCATTTGAGTCCTGGCTCGATGACACCCATAGAGGGGTCCATCAGACCCTTTTCTATCGGATATCCATCGTCGTCGTAGGTGTCCGGAGTTATGACCTTGACTGCCGACATCCTTCTGATCTCTTCCGGTGATAGCAGGGCGAACTTCAGTTCCTCAATTCCCTTGGAAATTTCGACCTTCACTTCAGATCACCCAACCTCAATCTCATTACAACACCAAGCGACATTAGCTCGTCCCTCATCAGCTTGAACGCATAGCTCGTCTCTATTGGCCTGATATTGCTGGTATTTCCACACACGGGACACCTGAGTTGATGAGTCTTGTAGTCGTAGACTGCTACATGACCGCAGTCGGGATCTCCACAAACATATACTGTAAATCCGTCGCTCTGGTCGAGTAGTCTGTCCTTGATGGCCATTGCTGCGCCGTGGCCTATGAGAGTATCCCTTTCCATTTCTCCGAACCTAAGTCCACCCTGCCTTGATCTTCCCTCCGTTGGTTGTCTCGTCAGGATCTGTACCGGTCCCCTCGACCTCGCGTGGAACTTGCCCGCGACCATGTGGTGGAGTTTTTGGTAGTAAATCACACCGATGAAAATGTCGGCCTTGAATTTCCTGCCCGTTATTCCATCGTACATGATTTCTCTTCCTGAAAACTTGAACCCGTTGTTTTCCAGTGATTCTCTTAGCGACTCTTCAGGTTCTCCCTCGAACACCGTTCCGTTGATGAACCTCCCTTCAAGCGCTCCAACCTTTCCTCCAATTGTTTCAAGAAGGTGACCGACGGTCATTCTGCTCGGAATGGAGTGCGGATTGATTATCAGATCAGGAATCACTCCTTCCTCAGTGAACGGCATGTCTTCCTGTGGCACTATCGCACCTATCACTCCCTTCTGTCCGTGTCTGCTTGCAAACTTGTCCCCGAGTTCTGGAACCCTGTCATCCCTGACCTTCACCTTGAGCAACCTGCTGTTGTTTTCCGAGACCGTCAGGATGACGGAATCTATGTGACCAGTCTCACCTGGTCTGTTGGTGATTGAACTCTCCCTCCTCTTCTGAATGGATATCTTTTGCTCCTCCTCCATGAACCTCGGTGGAGATGTCTTCCCCACAATAACATCGCCGCCAGAGACATAAATCTCGGGGGCAACCATACCATTTTCGTCGAGGTTCCTGTAGGACTCCTCGCTCCTGACTCCCCTCACCTCTGGGGGCGGAATCTCGAATTTGTCTTCCTGGCCACCGGGATACCTCTTCTCCTCGGCCTTGTACGTCCTGAAGAAAGCGGACCTTCCAAAGCCCCTCTCAACGGATGCCTTGTTCACAATAACTGCGTCTTGGATGTTGTAGTTGTGGTACGAAATTAAGGCTACCACAGCGTTCTGACCGGAGGGCCTTCTGTTGTACTTGATGTATTTTGCCGCACCAGTCGTGACCATAGGTTTTTGAGGATAGTGGAGGACGTGCCCCCTGGTGTCTGGCCTGAGCCTGTAATTGGACGATGAAAGACCAAGGGACTGCTTGGTCATTGCAGCACCCATTGTTACTCTCGGAGACTGGTTGTGTTCTGCATACGGAATGACCCCCACCACGACCCCCTGGATCATCATCGGGTCTATTTCCATGTGAGTGTGTTCCGGTCCATAGCTCTTCTTGCCATCGAACAGTTCGTTGCACTTAAGGCACTTCAGCTTGACGTTCTCATCCCCGGGATTGGTCCATTCGGTTCTGTCGCTGTAGAGATAAGTTCCGCAGTGAGGACACTTGAGCGGTTTCTCGTACGGAAATATCGCGACGAAAGAGTTCTCTTCCTCTTCTGCGTCGAGCCATTCTATGATTCCGTTCGAGATCAGGTCTTTTATTCCCATCTTGCCGGAAGCTAAATTTTCCCTGGTTGTAGAGTTGAACTTTATCTTGCCGTTGTACACGACTACCAACGGTCTTCTTATTCTTCCCTTGTCCGTGTTGATTATGACTTCGTTCGTTGTGTCATCGAACCTTATGTTCACCTGACTGGATATGTTTCCAGATCGCCTCTTCTTCCTAATCTCTGCAACGACACTCTGCCCGTCCTTGTGATAACCTATTAGGTTACCATTGACGTAGATTCTTGAAAGCCCCGGTTTTTCTCCGAGTATCTCTTCGAGTCCCATCTTCTTGAGGAGTTCTATGATGTTTTCCTCTGGGTACCCCTCTGTGATGTCTATCACCAGGCTCGCATTCTTGACCAATCCACAGTTCTGTCCCTCGGGCGTCTCGTTTGGACACATCCTTCCCCACTGGGTAGGGTGGAGGTCTCTTGCCTCGAAGTGAGGCTGCGATCTTGTCAGGGGAGATGAAATTCTTCTAAGGTGGGAAAGTGTCGCGATGTAAGACGTTCTTTCAAGAAGCTGTGATACGCCAGTCCTTCCACCGATCCAGTTTCCGGTGGATATTGCGTGTTTCAGTTTCTCGTTGAGTACGTCCTGCCTCACAGCAGCATTTAGCCTGATCCCTCTCTTCCTGTTGTACGTCTTTTCCAGCTGGCCCTTCAGATCCTTTAGGAGTGCCTGCGCTGAGCTTCTGAACAACTCTTCCAGAAGGTCACCCGACAACTTGATTCTCTTGTTCGCAAGATGGTCTTTGTCGTCTTCCTTTCTAACTTCAAGATACAACTCGAGAAGCGCCCTCGCCATCCTTCCGAGGTAGATTCCTTTCTTAGTTCTGTCATGAAGGGAGTCTCCGAGGTGTGGGAGTAGGTTCTTGTCCAGAATCTGAGACATCTTCTTCTCTCTGAACTCCTTCGCCTGGCCTGCTGCAAATCTCTTCTCGAGATAACTGATTGCATCCTTTTCGCTCATAATTCCAGAGGTGGGATAGAGCTCGACATTTTCGGAATCTTCGATGTTTGCCAGGACGATCGGTATCATTCTCTCGTCTGTCACAATCGAGTCGTAGATGTCTTTGTCCTTGTCCACTCCCAGCGCCTTCATTAGCACTACAAGCGGAATCGTTCCTGCTATGGATGGGACGGAGACTGTCAGTATTCCGTCTGCTTTTCTCTCCACAGCAATCAGGGCCCTGTACCCTTCCTTCTGAGAGAATATCTTTGCAACCTCTACTCTGGAATCGTACTTCTCCTCATACTCGACTATGATTTTGTTTGGCGCCAGATCTTCCATCGAAATAAGGGTCCTCTCCGTTCCTCCAATAATGAAGTATCCACCTACATCCTGAGGGTCTTCACCCAGAAGCTGAAGTTTCTTTTCGTATGGGAGCGAGAGTAGTTCCTCTTCCGTCATCCCTCTAATCCTTTCGTCCTTTCTGAGATTGATCCTCCTGATGAATTCGTCGGTGTTGTTCTTGTGGAGTATGCAGACTTTAGACCTCACCATCACCGGAAATTCTCCTATCTTGATTTTCTCGTTCCTGACTTCGGTGTCTTCCTCAAGAACGGTGAAATCAAGAAATAGTGGAGCCATATAATTGAGGTCCCTTAGCCTCGCTTCCAGTGGAGTGATGTAATTCTCCGAGCCTGTTGGTTCCCTGATCTTCGGGAGCTCAATCGAAACGGTGGGTTCAGATTTTTCCGTGCTCCTTTGTCTTCCGAACCTTATCCTTATATCCACTCCTCCAGTTTTTGATCTGTCAAGCTTCATCTCTCCAGGTAAGTCATCCTCCGTCACTCTGAGAGTGTCGAAGACCTGTTGCATTCCAGAATCTGGGTTGTCATCTGTTGGGATAAAATCGTTGTAAGAAACTAGTTGATGGTTGACTACTTCCATCTCTTTAAAAAGCGTATTCAAAATACTATACATCTATTATTCACCTATCACGGTCCTATATATCTTGGCAATTCCTCTCGTCCTGCTCTTCCTTACAATTTCAATGATTCTTCCTGGTATGATCTCCCCTGCGACCTTTTCCAGAGTCTTGATGACAGGATCTGACCTTCTTATTTTAGGAAGCTGACCCTTGGTCACTCCCAGAGTCTTCAGAATTTTTTCCTCTTCCTTTACCGGGACCAACCAGTGCTCCGGAACCATCTTGTGCATTAATATATTATATTTTGCCATAGAAATTTAGCCCTCAAGCAATCCAAAGCTTTTAGCATCCGCTACATTTGAATTTTCATACAAACTCATTTTAAACCTCTGGAATTGCTCAACCTAATCTTTTTGTTGTACATATTCTTTGTGTTTTCAATCTGTTTTTTGTATTAATATATCTAATGTTCGATAAATTTACTTCTAGTCTTT
>JACWAC010000034.1 GCA_014874235.1 Thermoplasmatales archaeon | reverse complement strand
CATCTGCAAAATTCTCACTTGTTTTATGTGTTATGATAGAAATTTGAGATCACCAACCGAGAGATTCATGTCTGATTGGGCTTGACAGCATGCACATAAAATATTAGCGGGTAATATTAGAAGAGTGCACACCATTCTGGACTTAAGAATATTGGATCGAAATGCAGAGGCATCAGGGGTGAACTTAGAGGACCTCATGGATAACGCAGGTAAGGCAGTGGCCGAACAAGTTAAGTTGCTCAAAGCCAGGAACATTCTGATCGTGTGTGGTGGTGGAAATAATGGAGGAGATGGCTACGAAACTGCCTACCTCCTCTTCAAGGACGGATATTCGGTGGATTGCTATCCAGTTTCCAGTCCATCCACCGATCTGTGCAAGAAAAAGTACAATGCTTTTGTAAAGGTGGGAGGGGTAATGGTAGATACATTCGGGAAAAGAAAATATGACGTGATCGTAGATGCCATGCTGGGTTCGGGGATTTCTGGCCCGCCAAAGGACCATTATGCATCGGCAATAGACCGCGTCAATGAATTCGGTGCAAAAGTGATTTCGATTGACGTTCCATCGGGTTTTCCTTTTAAACAGAGCATAAAGCCGCATTACACTGTCACAGTCCAATTCCCTAAGAAGGGGATGACGAAGGCGAACAGTGGTAATATCGTGGTTGCCAAGATTGGCTTTCCGGAGAGCGCTGTGAATATGATAGGACCTGGTGACCTAGTAGCCTTTCCTTCTTCCGCAAAGAGTTCACACAAGGGAGATAACGGGATATGCGTGATGGTAGGTGGAAGCGAGAGATATTTCGGTGCGCCACTGTACATGGCAGAGTCTGCGCTTCGAATGGGTCCCGATCTTGTAAATCTGTTTGCACCATCGTTCATTCACGAGTACATTGCGGCAAACTGTCAGGGTGTAATGCTTAGAAAATCTGGGATAACAGAGATAGAATTCAACTATGACCTCATGAAAATGCTCAGGGAAAAGGCCGATTCTCTTGCCATCGGACCGGGAATCGGCAAGAGCGAGCGAGCGCTGGAAGAGGCAACGAAGATAATAGAATTCAATCTTTCAAATGGGAAGAGTATGGTCATAGACGCAGAGGCCCTTGAATCCTCGAGATTGATAAGCGACTTCAAAGGAACTACCGTCCTGACCCCGCACAGGGGCGAGTTCAAATCGGTCTTCGGACTGGAACCGTCAGAGGATAATGTGAAGAGAGCTGCTAAACGGATTAACGCCGTGATATTCCTGAAGGGGGAGGTTGATATAGTGACGGATGGGGAATCCCTAAAGAAGAACTCATCGTACCACCACCAGAGCATGACGAGAGGAGGGACTGGCGATCTCGTGACAGGCGCCGTGGCTGGCCTTCTTTCCAGGAAGGTTGATCCCTTGCATTCAGCGTTCTTAGCATCCTACATAATTGGTCAGACGGGTCTTAATGCCTACAAAAAGATGGGGGATGGCTATACCATCTCTGATTTAGTCGACCTAATCCCTGAAGTCCTTTTATACAACGGTAAAAAAGATTCATAACCAACGTATCAATCGGTAGGTATGGCGACCGTAGGAGAGATAATGACAACAAAAGTGATAACCGTGACATCGGACGATTTTATTTCTACGGCAATAGCGAAGATGAGCGACAACAAGATGCACCACATTCCCATTTTGGACGCAAAGGGAGAATACCTGGGAATGCTGGATTACAACCGTCTGTACAAGAGGGAATCCATACCAATAACTACAAAGGTCAAAACTGTAATGGAGAAGACCCCTTCGATAGCTTCCGACGCATCGATAGCAGATGCCGCGAGGCTCATGCTGGACAGCGGATTGAAGGCTCTCCCGGTCTTGGAAAAGAAAAAAATCAAAGGAATCATAACTTCGACGGACATAGTTCACTCTGTAAATTCGATTCCCGAGGTAGCCAATCTTCTCGCATCAGATATAATGTCTGGCGAACCCATAACGGTCTCTGAAAACGATGATCTCGTCGAGGCCCTAAGAAAGATGAGGGACATAGATGAGACCAGTATTCCCGTGGTTGATAAGGACGGAAGGATAAGCGGAATAGTGAACATCAACGACATTAGCAAGGAACTCTGGAGGGCGAGAGGGAAGATGAGGCAAGGGGAATACTACAGGAATAGGATGAAGCCTTCGGTGAAAGATGTGATGGTCTCTCCCCTCGTTATCAGACCCGATAAGAGTATCTCGTCCTGCATGGAAGAGATGAGTAATACCGAGGCTAGGGTATGCACAGTTGTGAACGAGAACATGATACCAGAGGGAATCATCAGTCAGAGTGACATCCTTGGAGAGATTGTAAAGGGTTCTACTGGTGGATCTGTCCTGGTTAACCTATCCGGATCGAGATTTGACGACCCCGAAGTTTATGACAAGATCTATACCATCATAGAGAAATCTGCCAAGTCGATTGCGAGATTCAAGCGCATGAGACCCATGCTCATCAACGTCCACATAGAGGAGTACAACCAGACTGGAAAGGAAATCAAATTCTCAATAAGGGGGAAGATGGTCACGGAATCAAAGACCTTCTTCTCCAGGAGCTGGGACTGGAACGTCTTCAGGGCCGTCAAAGAACTGATGGACCAGTTCGAGAAGATGATTCAAAAGAACAAGACCTACAGATAGGGAAGAGAAAACAATGGAGGAGTTCGTCGACAAGGCACTGGATTATGCGTCCAAGAAAGCAAATTATGCGGAGATAAGGTTCCTATCATCGTCGAGGAATGTGGTATTGTTGAAGAACGGAACAGTTTCCGCAACGGGCTATTCGGTTGACTCGGGACTGGCGATCAGGTTGCTGAACAACTCGATAGCCTTTTCCTCTATCAACGTCCCCAACTGGGAAAGAATCAAGGAAGAGATTGACAGAGCAGCAAGAATGTCTGAAAGGTCTGGGAGAAACAAATTCTCCTCTGAAAATCCGGTGAGAGATTCGTGGGAGGTTGGAGAGAAGAAGAAGATAGAAGATCTGACATTCGAAGAGAGAGTCTCTACGATGAAAGAGCTTGATACCCTGCTGTCGAATGAGAAAATTTCTATGCGGATAATGTCACTGGGCGACAACATAGAGGAGGAATACAACACGAATTCAGAGGGTATGTCCCTGAGGTCTAGACTGCCAAAGGTCTCCTTCTTTGCCATGCTCGGATTTATGGACGATGGCAGTTTTGAACAGGGAACGGCCGAGGCGGGATATGCCGGAGGATATGAGGCACTCGACGAATGGAAACTCGATGAGAGGTTGAGACACGAGTCTGGAGTACTGAAGAGAGCGGCAGTCGCTAAGAAATTGCATGATGGAGTTTACGATCTCGTTGCTGGACCCGAGATATCTGGGATCGTGGCACACGAGAGCGCCGGACATCCAACCGAATCCGATAGAATACTGGGGAGGGAGATGGCCCAGGCAGGAGAATCTTTCATAAAGAAGAACGATAGAGGAAGAAGGGTGGGGTCCGACATAGTGAGCCTTGTGGATGACCCAATGCACGAACACAGCTTCGGTTTCTACAAGTTCGATAGAGATGGAGTGAAGGCAAGAAAGAGGTATCTCTACAAGAACGGACTCATAAACGAGTTCCTCAGCAATCGGGAGAGTGCTGGTAGAATGGATGAGAAGAGCAACGGGGCATCAAGGTCTTCTGAATGGGACAAGGAACCGCTGGTTAGGATGAGCACTACGTTCATAGAGCCGCGGGATCACAGCTTCGAAGAGCTGGTAGAAAACGTCAAGGAAGGAATCTACATGAAGAGCTTCACTGAATGGAACATAGATGACATAAGATTCAATGAAAAATATGTTGGAAGAGAAGCTTATCACATCCAGAATGGGGAGATCAAAGAGGTGATAAGGCGTCCCGTAATCGAAACGACAACGATCAACTTCTACTCCTCTATTGACGCGATTGGCAAGGACCTCGAATTCTCCGCCGGAACATGCGGCAAAGGAGACCCAATGCAGGGAGTCGATGTCTGGATGGGAGGACCTCACATCAGACTGAGGAGTTTAAACGTGAGGTGATCCGAGATGGAGATAGAAGATATCTATACGAAATTGGAAAAGCAAGTCGATCAAGCTGCTGTAAAGCTTTCGAGATCAAGAATCACCCAGATAAGGTTTTCAAACAACATCATAGACATAAGCAACGAATGGAACGAGGAATCTGCTTCTGTTTTCCTTTCAAAGAATGGACGCACTTTTCTCTTTGACCTGAGGAGTGAAAAAGACCTGGAAGGGATAATGCCCAGATCCCTCTCCGCGCTGGAAAGGATAGAGAAGAATGGAGACTTCGTCAGCCTCAACGACAGGAAGAACAGCTACAGGAAGAAGACGATGAATGACAAAAAATTAAGGGAAATTGAAGGACAGGAGTTTGTCAACAACTTCATTGATGCGGTGAAACCCTTTGTCAGGAGGGTTGGAGGCGTTTTTTACAAGAAAGATATAGAAGAGGAGATTCGGACTCCGTTCAATAGCGGAACTCAGCGGCAGTTTGGAATAGAGTTTGTATCCAGAGCATTTGACAACAGCGACTATCCCGTCCAAACTTCCCTTGCCACCTCGACTGATGCAGACCTCCCAGTGCTTATGAAACAGGAGGAAGCCGTCTTGAATCTTGCCTCGAAAGTCAACAACATCAAGGAGGGGAAGGAGGGAAAATACAACGTCATCTTTAGCCCACTTTGTTTTGCATCATTGGTTTCTTACACAATTCCAATGGCCTCTGCGTTTCAGATAGACTCCGGAATGTCGATGTTCGCGGGTAGAATGGGCGAAAAAGTGGGAAGCAGCTCCTTAACCGTTTATGACGATCCATCGGATGATGGCATGTTCAACTCGAAGACTTTCGATGACGAGGGGAGTCCAGCGAAGAAGACTCCGGTTATAGAGAAGGGAATCGTGAAGAATTTCCTCCACAACTTCTCCACTTCAAGAAAGTACAAGGTCGAAACTACCGGGAACGCCGGAATTGTGAGCCCGAATCCGTGGCAGATTTCGGTGGAACCCGGTAATGAAGAGATCGATGACATGACTTCTTCAACAAGAAAGGGTCTATTCATAAACAACACGTGGTATACCAGATTTCAAGACTACAGGGAAGGAATTCTTTCTACAATTCCAAGGGATGGAATATTCTACATAGAGAATGGAGAGATAAAAGAAAGCTGGGGAGGAGTCAGGATTTCCGATTCTTTGCTCCACATATACAAGAACATCGAGGGTATGAGCAGAGAAACAAACAAAGTGAAATGGTGGGATGAAACGATGTTCACCAAAACTCCTTTTGTCTCTGTAGCTGACGTTAACATTTCAAGAAGCAAATGACATAATTGAACACAACTGGAGCGATGATTTCTAGTCGCGGCAATGTAGAAATATAGATATATTAAGTTCAGTTCAACAATTGCTCACTGCCCCTTGGCCCCTCCTATCGGGCAGTGAGTTTATGATTACTGGACGGAGATCAATACGAGGTACCGATTTTATTGGTCTACCTTGAGCTGACACGAATGTAGCTGTGATTGTCACCTTTTGGAGTTGCCAGACGAACTATCAAGTCTCCGGGGAATCTCCTCGTAGTTCCCAATCTTCCAAACTCCATATCCCACTGCCCATGTCAATACGAAAATTCCAATTATGAATAGACCCATTGTTTCAAAATTGAGGGACCTTAACCAGTTCCAGAAAACGCCGTTGAAATTCATTTTCAGTTCAACAATCTGGAGAAGTTCTATCCCTCCTATCCCTAAGGCAACTATGACTGACATGACGCTAATTGTAAGATTGTAGAATATCTTCTTCAGGGGGTTCAAGAATGCCCAGCCATATGCGAGTCTCATAGCCAGTCCATCTGTCGTATCCGTCAGCACCATTCCACTGGCGAAGAGCAATGGTAGGATCATTATCTCCCAGATGGGAACCGAGGAAGATACCCCTATTCCCACGCTTATGGCGATCAAACCAACCTCAGTCGCAGTGTCAAAACCGAGTCCGAACAATATCCCTATGGGATAAATCTGCCAAGGTTTGTTTACCAGGTTAAAAAGTCTGTTAAATAACCTGTTCAGCAGACCTCTCCTCCCCAGAAAAAGGTCGAGCTTCATCTCATCAATACGTTCCTGTCTAGCTCGCTTAAACAGACGGTATATGCCAAGAACGATGACAAGATTCACAAGTCCGATGATCACAAGAAAAGTTCCAGAAGTCACCAGACCTATCACGCTCCCAAATGCTTGCAGGGCTGGCAATCTGCTCGTGACGGTCCTCGTAAGGAAAACAAGGACAGCGACGAAAGCGATGACGACGGTGGAGTGTCCGAGTGAAAACCAAGTTCCGACCATTGAACTCGGTTTGCCCTGCTGGATCAGCTTTCTTGTAGTATTGTCAATTGCTGCGATGTGGTCCACGTCTACCCCGTGACGAAGGCCGAGTACGTAGGCTACTATGCCTAGTCCAGTTACAATGGCGGAGGTGCGAGCCAGTATTGTGGATTCGTAGACCAAGAAAACTGTAGCTAGAATCAGGATTGTGTAAACTAAGATCACCTTTTTTCTTTCTTCTCTCAACGTTCCAGGCCCAGAATATTCGGACTTGTAAGTCATTTCCAAAGACGTGATTATTCAACCTACCTAAGAATTTGGACGGCTCCAATTAAGTACCTCAAGCATTGGAAGGCATCTCGTTAAGTCACGTTTTTCCTGGATACAAACAGTACTTTCCCTAACACTTCTTTCTTGCTTATCCCTCCAAACGCCTTGCTGTCGGTACTCCTCATCCTGTTGTCTCCTTCGACATAGTATCTCTCTTCCCCTTCT
Source organism: Thermoplasmatales archaeon (assembly GCA_014874235.1). Taxonomy (GTDB): domain Archaea; phylum Thermoplasmatota; class Thermoplasmata; order Thermoplasmatales. The sequence goes on along the minus strand of JACWAC010000034.1, from coordinate 4,195 downwards.
TCTGAATATATTCTGCTGACTCTCTTGATCATCATTACTCCATCAAGCGGACTTCTGAAGATCAGTACCTCGCCTAGCCTTGGACTCAGAAATATGCGGGTGGAAATCGCATAATCGCCATCCTTTGCGAATGGCTTCATGCTATTCCCACTGATCTTCAAGACAAAAATTGGACTCTTCATTTAGAGATCTGGGTAGACCATTTCCTCTTTGGGTTCATAGGGTGCCTTTGCTCTCTTGGTCTTGATACCCTTCGTTTGCCAGAATATTTCGGCGAACTTGTTCACTTCGTTGAGGAGTTTCATTGCCGCCTCCCTGTCTGGTTCCTGCCTTGCTTTGCTTCCATACTTCATGATGTTCCATACGATTTCGTGCAGATCTGGATGAGCCTTTAGGTGGTCGGGTTTGAAGTAATCTCCCCAGATTATTCTCACCTCGTGCTTGCACAACTCACCGTGTTTTTCCTTAATGTCTACAGCCCTCGCAACATCGTGGGAATAGTCCATTATCTCTTCGGGCTTGCTGGCCGTCGGTTTGGGAATGTTGTTGATAAGATCAACCATCCTCACGACCGTCAGAGCTGACAGCTGCGCTAGGTGAGGGTCATAAATTCCACAAGGGAAGTCACAGTGCGCGTACGCAGTATCGAATTTCATGCTCTCGTCAATCCTGTCCATTATCCTTGTCAACACATCTTTTTCTCCCATGGTATCACTACTTTATGATGATACTTAGTATTAAAGTATTTTCGTTTGTAAAATATGTAAAAACTCTTGATGCCACAAAGCCATTTCATGTTATTTGACAGAATTTTTCTATCGATCCTGTCTTGACTTCTGGCTTCGCTCTTAGGTTTAGAGTTCGATATTTGAACTTATTTTTTGAGGAGCGCCTTGGCAATTACTATTTTCCTAATTTCAGTGGTCCCCGCTCCTATCTCGTACAATATCGCATCCCGGAGATATCTTTCAAGAGGATAGTCCTCGGTGTAACCGTATCCTCCAAAGATCTGAATCGCGTCTCTTGTTATCTGTGTGGCAGTTTCCGATGCAAACATTATGGATGCTGCGGCATATGAAGGGTCGGAAACGTTTTCGCTTAACATAGTTGCGGCCTTGTAGGCCAGCAGTTTAGCGGCCTCAAGTCTGGTAAACATGTAGGCCAACTTCTCCTGAATGAGCTCAAACTCACCTATCTTCTTGCCGAACTGCTCCCTCTGATTGCTGTAGTTTATTGCTTCATCCAGCGCTCTCCTCGCGATTCCTATGGGACCGAATGCAAGTACAGCACGTTCAGCATTTAGTCCGTTAAGAATGATGCTCTTCCCCTGTCCCTCTGCTCTCACTAACCTTTCCTTACCTACTGTTATGTTTCTGAGTACGACCTCTCCCGTTGGCGATCCTCTCATTCCCAGTTTCTTTATTTTCTTAGGAGTCTCCACTCCATCTTCTCTTTCCAAAATGAATTGTGAATACGACTTGCCATTTCTTGCGTAGACCAGAAAAACATCGGCATTCGGGGCATTCGTTATGAACGTTTTGGTTCCGTTGATTTCATATGATTCCCCCTTCCTTTCGTAAGTGGTCTTCATACCTCCAAGCGCATCGGAGCCGGCTCCGGGTTCAGTGAGACACAACGAACCTATCTTTTGACCGGCTACCAGACTTGGAAGATACTTTTCCTTTTGCTCCTTGTTTCCGTTTCGATTGAGATTGTCGAGCACAAGGTTGTTGTGGTCTCCGTAGGAAAGACCCAGAGATCCAGAGAAGTACGATATTTCTTCCAGTGCAACTCCGTCTGTCAAGAAATCCAACCCCGCACCTCCATACTCTTCTGGAATTGTCAAGCCAAGCAGACCGAGCTTGCCCATTTCCCTGAATATCTCCATGGGAAATCGATCTTCCTTATCAATTTTCGATGCAATCGGTTCTATTTTCTTCTTGGAAAATTCACTTACTAGGTCTCTTATTGCAATGGTTTCGTCAGGAAGTTTGAAATCCATTTTTCCTCAATTCATTATCTCTGTTTCAAATTAAATATTTGCCTGAAAACTGTGCCAATTGTAATACCGAATTATCGTTTGTAATTAGAGACCATACATTGCCATTGACGCAATTTGACTCTCATTATGATTTGTTTTCATTCCCCGAACGATGGCACAGCTCTTTCATAAGGTTAATAAGTAGTCTAAGGATAGGTTCTGTGGTATATATGAAATGGGTGACGAGGGAGAAGGCCAAAGTTGATAGAATTGCCTGTCCTTGGGTGATTTCTAGGTTCGTTGACAAAGATCCAGAGTTTATTTTTGTGCCCAAAGAAAAGGTACTGGAAGTTGCGAAATCTGAGGGTGCAATTCCGTTTGACACTCCTGGCGCAGAGCTGTTCCATTATGAAGTGGACGGAAAAGAATATGTGAGTTTCGATGCTGTCATCAGGAAGTACAAACTCTCCGATCCTGCACTCCTTGAGTTTGCGAGAATAGTCAGAGGTGCGGATGCTAATATTCCTGATGTCCCTCCAGAGTCACAAGGACTCGAGGCGGCTGCTCTCGGATTCAGGCAAATATCAAAGGACGATCATGAGAACATGAAACTCCAGTTCCCATTTTACGATGCAATGTACGCATACGTAAAGGGAAAGATGGAGGGTAAGGCCAAACTTGAACACTCGGTGAAATGAAACTTTTTTAAGCTCATTACTGGAGCCCATGCAATATCGAAATTTCAGGTGAAAAGCGGGTCAATAACAAAAGGTTATTAGCGCTTAACAGGTATGGATTTGCCCAATGGAACTAGAATTTCCAGATATTCCAGAATACCATTTCATCCTCAGGGGGTTGTGCTCTGATAAGTTTGCAGCATATCCAAAATTTCAATGTGAAGCAGTGACAGCTTTTGAAGAAGAGTTGACTGCTGATGTCGCATTTGTTCCGGCTCCGATTGCAATCTTGAACTCTCACAATTACATCTTCCTGAGGAGCGGCAGCATATTCTCCTATTTTTCCGGTCCCCAGATTTTTGCCTCTCAGCAAAAAAACGATGAGCTCTTCGTGAGTGAAAAGGATCTTGTTTCCGAATATTACGTTAAGATTCTGCTGGATGAAGTGACCATCAAGAAAGGAGAGGGTTTCCCCACTGTCATGGAACCGAGGATTGCTATGCTAGGTGGACAGAGTGGGAGCACAAAGTTCGATCTTTACGGCAAGTGGACGGAAGTCGCGGACAAACTTCCCTTTCCACTCTATTCCGGGATTATAAAGAGGTCTGCAAAGGACCTTAAGACCCTGATTGAAGAGGCCGTAAGTGCGTCAGTAAAGTACGCGCTCAACAATGCTCCTGAAGTCATGAAGGACATTGCGACTATGTTCAGCGTAGAAAATTATGAAATGCTGAAGAGGGTTATGTTCCAGTTCGTAAACAAGAATACCCTCTCTATTTCCGAGGATGAAGTGAAATCTCTGAGGGCCTTGAAAGAACAAATGAAAAACAAGGGATATGCCGTATCTGACTTGAAATTCTAAGACCGTAACTTGCACTAAGAGAGAAGGAACTCATTAATATCATGAACTTCTATGATGAACAATGCAGTTCATAGATGAAATTACATCCTTGAAGGAACAGATTTCATTTCCAGAGAAAATCGAAGTTCCGGATGGAATTGAGAAGATAGTGATATCCGGAATGGGCGGCTCCGGAATAGTCGGCAGGATTTTCCAGGAGCTTTATACCAAGAAACCAGTGACTCTCGTTAGTTCTTACCATATACCAGAATTTGTGGACTCCAAGACACTCTTTGTTGCCATAAGTTATTCCGGCAACACAGATGAGACCCTGGAGACGGTCAAAAAGGCCAAGGAAAGGGGTGCCAAAATCAGGGGGATAGCTTCTGGCGGGATACTCCCGGAACTGGTTGAAGACACCGTGATTGTTCCTGGAGGTTATCAGCCCCGATCGGCAATCGGTTATCTGACGATTCCTCTTCTGAGAGGATTCGGGTTGTTCGAGGAATCCGAGATTGAGATTGTGAAGAAACTGCTTATACGCGAGGACATGCATCTGGATGCGCTGCAAAAATTTGCAGACGAGATTTTTTCCAACAACATGATTCCAGTGATATTTGGTACACCTGGATTCAACGGCGTTGCTTACAGATGGAAAACACAGTTTAACGAGAATGCAAAAGTGTTGGCCCTGTC
>JACWAC010000157.1 GCA_014874235.1 Thermoplasmatales archaeon | reverse complement strand
CGATATAAGGGTCAATCTTTCAATAAGGAACAATCCTACTGTGACCCACCAGATGATCTGAAAGGGATTTGTAATGCCCAACATCAGCCCCACAAAATAGTTTCCTTTTGGGGTCTTGGATGGCATCTTTGAATGAATTACAGATATTGACAGGTAAACCATAACTATTGCACCAAGGACGTATAGGTACTTGAATATCCATACTGGAATGACCACCCTGCCAAAGTACAGAACAATTAAGAAGACAATATCTGCTGTCATTGCTCCTGCACCTACACTTGTGCCGTGAAGATTTGATTTCGAGGATTCATTCATTATTATTGCATTGACAGGACCTGGTGGCGCAGCCAGTGAAAGACCGAGGACGTATCCAACGAGAGCCAAGTATAGCCCACTCAAAATCACCAGTTCAAATTTGCATTTTGTATTAAACGTTTCTTCAATGGGGCTGAAGGGTGGAAGGATTTACGACCAATTTTGATCAGGAGGTCGAATGTTAGAAGATTTATCAGTTATGCTCCGGCCGGGATTTGGACCCGGGTCGTCGGCTCGAAAGGCCGAAATGCTTGGCCGGACTACACTACCGGAGCGTGGACGAACGATAACATCGTTTGTTATATATTATTAGCGTTGAATTCGGGGGTGGTTAATGATTAAACTATAACTGAAAAATGGCTCAATTATCTCTAAGAAAAGTTATGTCGTAATTTATTTAAAGTTTTCTTGTTCAATCCCGAAAGATGTTGATGAAGAGTTAAGGTCTTGAGAACAGCAGACGGCTCGGAAAGAAGAAAATAGTTATTTTTTCGCTGTTATAATCGAAATAAACCTGATCAGATGGTCGAAAACAATAAATTAAAGTAATCAAACTCCCTTACAACACAAAACTCTTGAGGGAATGTGAATGAATTTCACCGTTGAAGCTTATATGACCAAGAAGCCTTTCACATTGAAACTGCCAGCCTCTGTATCCGATGCTATGCAAATTATGGCGAGCAAAGACGTTGCTGCAGTGCCTGTAGTGGATCCTAAGACCAATTACGCTGGAATTGTGTCCAGGAGAGATATCCTGGAACATCCTAAGGAGGACGAACTTTCGCTTCTTATGAGGACAGATCTGCCAACACTTTCGTCAAAGGACTCTCTAGATAAAGCAGTCACTATATTCACCAAGATACTGCGAAGGCATCTGACTGTGGTGGACAGCAAGAAAGTCACCGGAATCATAACCCCCTACGACATTCTGGATGCCGTCATATCGAAGAAACTGGAAACACCAATCTCCAAACTGATAACGAGGACTGCAATTCCTCTACACATAAAGTCAACTGCGAAGATGGTCGAGCGTGTAATCAAGCTTACCAAGGTCACAGCTTTCCCGGTACTAGACAACAACGGGAATCTGAAAGGACTGGTCACAGAGAGGGACCTTCTAAATGGAGCCAACTTGGATTCCAAGACGGTCTCCACCCAGCTAGGCATAGGTGAGGACGACGATGCATGGAGCTGGGAGAGCCTTAGGGACATCTACACCTTCTATTACACCATAAGGGACCTCGAGATTCCGAATGTTGAAGTCGAAAAAATCATGGTAAAGAGTCCCATATCAATATTCGAGGGTGCTTCTGCATACGATGCGGCCAAGATCATGAAAAAGAGCAAATTCACGCAACTGCCGGTGCGGGACGTAGACGACGAACTCAGCGGAATGGTTTATGACTTTGACGTTATATCTTCCCTGATAAAATGAAGAGTGTGGATCAAGAAGAAATCTCAAGAAGAAGAGGTATTTATTTTCAGGGGTTTGGAATATATGGTGGACTGTCAGGGCTATACGATTATGGTCCCTACGGTTCTCGCATTAAGGACAAGATTGTTAGAATCTGGAAAGATACGATGCTGGCCGAGGGAAATATAGCAGAATTTGATGGTACGACGATCACTCACACTCAGGTGCTGAAGGCATCAGGCCACTATGACCGATTCTTTGACTTTTCAATAGAATGCAAAAAATGTCACACGAAATACCGCGCTGATGATCTTTTAGAAAAGAGAGGAATAGCAGCAACTCTGGACAAAAAGTGGCTTCAGGACAAGATAACAGAACTGGGAATGAAATGCGAAAGATGTCAGGGGGAACTCGGAGAAGTCATGATCCAAAAACTGATGTTTCCTGTCGAGCAAGGCGAGGGTCTTGATCCTTTGTTCCTGAGGCCAGAGACAGCCCAGGGGATGTTCGTCAATTTCAAGGAATATTACAGATTCTTTAGGGAGAAACTTCCATTCGCCATGATAACGGTGGGAAGGGGCTACAGGAACGAAATATCACCGCGGAGAGCCCTATACCGATTGAGAGAGTTTAACATGATGGAGTGTGAGTCCTTCTTTGATCCACAGAACGAGAAATGGATTCACGAACCGGAAAGCGATATCAAAGTCACTTACCTTACGAACGACGGAAAAGAGGTAAAGGCAACCCCCAATGAAGCATTCAAGAATGGGGTTGTGAGCAGCCAACCTATGGCATACTTCATGGGTCTCGCACTGAGGTTTTACTCAAGGATCGGAATTGATTTAGAG
>JACWAC010000156.1 GCA_014874235.1 Thermoplasmatales archaeon | reverse complement strand
CTACATAGGTCATTTAGATAGTAATGTATTAGTTCCAATAGGTAATTTGATTCAAGGATTTGATAAAGACGTATTCACAAAAACCCTTTAGTACGACTAACGTTAGCTTCAAAAACAGTGATTTGAATGACCGTTGAGGGCGACGTTATAAGAGATAATTCTGCTGAGCTTCCTGCAGAAACACTTGTTAGATTTGATAATGACGAGCTGAGAGCTAGGGTGTTCATTGATAAATATGCCATTAGGGATGGTAATGGTGTCCTTCTGGAGAAAGTCCCGGAAGAAATGTGGAGACGGGTAGCTCGAGAAATCTCGTCCGTTGAAAGTGAACAGCTAATGGCAGAATGGGAAAACAAGTTCTATTGGCTACTTGAAGACTTCAGAATGATTCCTGGAGGAAGAATACTGTTCGGTGCTGGTCAAGAGAAATTCAAGAGAAGAGCTACTCTGAACAACTGTTACGTTATTCCGATAAAAGATGACTCCCTGGAATCCATATTCGAATGGACTAAGGAAGCTGCGAGGACATACTCTCTCGGAGGTGGTGTGGGAACCGATATAAGCATACTTAGGCCGAGAGGAGCCCCTGTAAACAATGCCGCACTGAGATCAACGGGGAGCGTTTCTTTTATGAATATAATGTCGGAGACTACCGGTACAATAGGGCAGGCTGGTAGACGCGGTGCTCTGATGATAACAATCAGAGTGGATCACCCTGACATTATGGACTTCATAAAGGTGAAGAGGGATTTGAACAACGTTAGACACGCCAACATTTCGGTCATGATCACAGATGAATTTATGAAAAAAGTGGAGGACGACGAAGATTTCACTCTACGCTATGAAAGCAGCAAGGTAAAGAGAATGGAGAAAGTTGTGAGTGCGAGAGAACTCTGGAACGAGCTCATAGATTCTGCTAGGAACTGGGCCGAACCAGGATTGATCTTCTGGGACACTATGAGAAAGGAGAGCACTTCTGAGTACAACGGAATGGAGATACTGACCACAAACCCCTGTTCAGAGATTCCTCTTGAAGCCTACGGGGCCTGCAATCTTGGAAACGTCAACCTAGCAATGTTCGTTAAGAATCCTTTCGAGAATGCTGAAGTTGAGTGGGGAGACTTGGAGAAAGCCGTGAGATACACCGTCCGATTCTTGGACGATGTGGTCGACTACAACCTGTACAAGCATCCTTTGAAGGGCCAGACCGACGAAGCGGGAAAAAGCAGGAGAATCGGAGTAGGGTTCACTGGTCTCGGCGACATGCTTATCAAACTGAAGATCAAGTACGATACTGCAGAGTCAATCAAGTTCGTGGATTCCCTTTTCGAAAGAATCATGGAAATGATCTACGACGAAAGCACAAACATTGCTGCAGAAAAGGGAACGTTTCCGGCATTCGATCTGGAGAAACATCTAAAATCTCCATTCATCTCGAGACTTGGACCAGAACTCGTGGAGAAGATCAAGAAGAACGGGCTCAGGAATGTTGCTCTGATTACTGTACCTCCAGTTGGAAGCGGTTCGGCGCTTGCAGGGACTTCTAGTGGTATCGAACCCGTCTTCGCTTTTTCTTATACTAGGAGGAGTGAATCTCTCTCCAAGCAAACGTTCAAAGTCTACCATCCACTGGTAACGGAATACATGAGCCTCTACGGAATCAAGGACGAGAAGGACTTACCGGAGTACTTCATAGAAGCACACAAGATAGATCCAATGTTCAGGATAAAGTTACAGGCTACAATACAAAAGTATGTGGATCATTCAATATCCTCCACAGTGAACCTTGCCTCAACTGTGACAACTGAAGAGGTGGGAAAGATATACTTCGAGGCATGGAAAGCGGGGTGTAAGGGCGTTACAGTTTACAGGGAAGGATCCAGAGAAGGAATACTACTGACCAAGGATGCTCAGAAGAAAAAGGAAAACAAGGAATTCGAGAGATCGACAATTCTAACCGGAAGGACAATAGTGTTTCCGTTGCTGGAGACGGGGAAACTGTATACAACAATAAACTTCGATGCAACTGGAAGTCCAGTAGAGATATTCGTTAACGTCGGTAAATCCGGGTCGGAGGAGAAGGCATATTCTGAAGCAATAGGCAGGTTGCTATCGCTGTACCTCCAGCAAGGAGGAGACATATCGAAGGTCGTCAGGGCTCTTACAGGAATCAAGGGGAAGACAACTTCATTCGTTGGGGGCGCAAAAATAACATCGGTCCCAGACGGTGTTGCAAAGGCGATAGACATAGCTATGAAGGGCGAGCCACCTCAGTCAACTCTGACGGGAGACTTCTTCGTAACTGCTATAAAGACCGAAGAGAAGAAGGAGAAAAAGGAAAAGTCTTTCGCCACCTGCCCGAGGTGCAGCAACGACACTCTTGCGATGGAAAATGGCTGTCTCACCTGCAAGACTTGCGGGTATTCGAAGTGCGAATAGGAAAGCAATAATGGTCAGAGCCGTCATTGATCTGGTGCTCCGTTTAACATCCCCGCAATCATGCTTACAGAACTGGTGGACAGCTATGAAGAAGCTCTGAAACAAACGGTGTCGCAGAACGAGAGTTCGCGAATCGTTCTGGAGTACTTCATAGGCTGTCTC
>JACWAC010000155.1 GCA_014874235.1 Thermoplasmatales archaeon | reverse complement strand
GTTTAATACGTAGTGGGTAATTACACATTACGACGTTCATCCGTTACAAGAAGATTGGAAAGAAAACATATGCATACGAAATCACTCCTTACAGGGACAGTGTTTCCAGGAAACCGAAACAGAAGAGCAGGTACCTCGGACAGGTTGTGGACAGGGAGAAGGGCATAATAGTTAAACCGGGGAGGCTCAGGATGAGGAGAGAGAGGCTAATACTCGATTTCGGTGATGCTTACTTCGTCACATCTTTCATGAGAGAGAGGCTTGGTGTTGTGTACGATTACGCAGTGGAAAGCGGATCCCTCCCCCTCATTCTGTACCGCATACTCGGGAAGGCTGCAATGAGGCGTGCACAGACATGGATGGACGGAAGCATTGCAAGGTACATTGCACCCCGTGATCTTGCATCACAGAGAATATCCGATTTCCTCATGGAGTTCGGAGATGAAAGCAACCTGAGGGCATTCTACGGGAAGTACCTCCGCAATCCGGTGCAGGGCATCTCAATAGATACCACTGCTCTGCCCAACCAGATCGATATGGGCATAACGCAGTGGGGCTATTCTTCAGAGGTCATGGATGAGGAGATCAAGCTCCTCCTTGTCATGGACCGTGAGCGAAGGAAACCACTGTATTTCAGGTACCTGCCGGGAAGCATACTCGATGTCTCATCACTGCAGGCAACAAACGCAGAGATGGAGAAGCTTGGCATCAGATCTGCACTCACCATCATGGATGCTGGATTCTTCTCAGAGGACAACCTGAAATCGCTGCACGGAAAGACGGACTTCCTCATACGCGTTCCCGCAAACAGGTCGCTCTACAGGGATGCAATCGAATCGTCCGGCAACATGGAAGATCCGGAAAGGGCGGTGAGATACGGCAACAGGATACTGTTCATCCAGTCCGGTAAGGCACAATTCGCAGGCCATGATGTCTTTGTGCACACAGTGCTTGACCCGGAAAGAAGGGGACGTGAACTCAGGAGATACCTTCTCAGGCACCCGAAGGACTACGATGCATTCAAGGTCAGGAGGAAGGGGTTCATGGTCCTGATGAGCTCCTCAGTGATAGGGAGGGAGGATCTCATACCGCTCTACTACACGAGGCAGTACGTGGAGAAAGCATTCTCCTATTCAAAGGAGGACCTGTCGCTCCTTCCGCTCAGGGTGCACAGGGAGGAGGCGCTCAGGGGGTACCTGTTCCTGATCTTCCTGTCGCTCATTGTGTACATGGAGATGCAGAACATCCTGGAATCAGTTGAGCTGTCGCTTGATGTTTTGAGAAACCTGAAGTGCAAGGTGTACGAAAACGATGTGGTGATCCAGGAACCAACCAGGGAACAGAAAAAGCTATTCGAAAAGATAGAGGTTGTAGTGCCTAATCTTATGGGAATTTAGGAATTTGAGGGAAATCCATGAGGTCCTGGGTCCCTTCTTCCACGGAAAGGCATACGTCGGCACTAACCCCTCCCTCAAAAACATCAGCAGAGGTGTGGCAGTGGTGGGTTCAAGCAATTTCACCTACGGCGGTCTCGTCAGCAACAGGGAACTCAACATGCTCAACACGGACCGCGAGGCGGTTAAGGATCTTGCAGCATGGTTCGAGGAGCAGTGGATCAATTCCGTCGATTACAAGGAAACGTTTCTTTCCTTCCTCAGGAACTACATAACAACCAGGACCCCCTTTGAAGTTATCGCTAAGGCTCTCTTCGAGTACTACAAATCAAATCTCGAAACGAGCCAGGACAGGAAGCATCTGAAATCCCTGTACGGCCATCAGGTTCTCACAATAAGGGACGCTTCCTTGAAGCTGGAAAAGTACGGCGGAGTCCTCATTGCCGACGCGACCGGGCTCGGGAAGAGCAGGGCATCGCTGCAGCTTGCATTAGATGCAATACAGAATGAAAGGAGACCCCTCCTCATTGCTCCCAAGAGCATTCTTGACACCACGTGGAAGGATGAGATGAGGAAGGCAAATATCACTCTTGAAACGGTGTCATCCGAGAAGCTCTCAAGCGATCCTGAGTCGATCATTAAAAACTACAATGGATACAACTTCATAATTGTGGACGAGGCCCACTTCTTCAGGACCCCCTCCACCAACAGGTATGCTGCCCTCCGGGACCTCGTACTGAGTAACGATGCGCAGGTGGTCCTTGCCACTGCCACTCCCGTCAACAACAGCCTGATGGACCTTTACTGCCTGCTCTCCCTTTATCTCGACGAGGACAGCATCCATGACCTCTACGGGCAGACTCTCAGGGGTTACTTCAACGCCAGCCAGAAACGCTGGCTGAAAGGTGAACCTATAGAGATGGAGCAGGTCCTCGAGAAGTTCATCGTCAGGCACTCGAGGGAGCTTGCCAGGGCCCTCGACACTGAAGGAAAAATCAGATTCCCTGAAAGGGAACTCGACTCCGACCCCAGGGACAGGTATTCGATCGGAATAGATTTCGAGGGAATTGACAGCATGCTGAGTTCGATGAACTTCTCCTCATACGACCTCTCAGTCGACAGACTGGGGGATCAGCTCACACTGCCGGACGGGAGCCCAATGCCGAAGGAAATGGCGGAAGACCAGCGGAACAGACTGAAGAAACTGA
>JACWAC010000154.1 GCA_014874235.1 Thermoplasmatales archaeon | reverse complement strand
ATTGTTGCACTCACCAACACAGAACTGGATGATGGAACTATTGCTGAAATTTTCAAAGAAAAGGTCCTGGTGATGCCATATGTTCCACCCGGATTCCAGCTTGCAAAATTCTTTTTGAAAACGATTGAAGAAAGGGATTTATCTAATTTTGCGGGCATAATATTGAGAAATCACGGCTTGGTGACCTGGGGAAATACAGCCAAAGAGAGTTACGATATGCACATCAAACTAGTCAAGGAAGCCTATAAATTCATAGAGAGCAAGTGGAAGGGGATTCCCGGCATCAAGTTAGAAAAGGAGAGCGAAGACAGTCTGGTGGAGTTTCTGCCTAAACTAAGAGGGCAACTCAGCAGAAGTGCGAAGAAGATATTGATGTGGGACGATTCCGACGAAGCCGTGGGGTTTTCACTGAGCGATGAAGCTAGAGAGTTTGCGACACTGGGTCCCGCCACTCCCGACATGCTGGTGAGAATGAAAAAGAATTATCTCTTTGTAGACGACATTTCCAACATAGAATCCGAAGTCAATGAGTTTGTCAAATCGTATGAGAGCGATTTCAAAAAATACGTTCCTTCCGGAAGGAACATGCACGACCCATATCCATCGGTACTGGTGCTGAAGGGATTCGGATTGGTGACTGCAGCTTCCACGAAGAGGGAAGCGGATATACTTCGGGACGAGGCAATCCATTCCTTCAGGGTAGCATCTGCTGCAAAGGCAGTTGCAAAGAACAGATTCATAACTGACAAGCAGTGTTATGACATGGAGTACTGGCCGTTCCAAGAAGCCAAACTGGCCAAAAGGAAGAAGCACGAACTGGAGGGATTTATCGGCCTGATAACTGGAGCTGCAAGCGGGATCGGAAAGGTGGCTTTTGCGAGAATGGCAGACGAAGGCATATCCACGATTGGCGGGGATATAGACAAGTCAATCTTCGATGTTTCAACGGAAATAGGTAAAGACACATTTGGACTGAAATTTGACATATCGGATGAGAGTTCGGTTAGGGAAGCATTCAGGGAGATAGTGAAGAAATTCGGAGGAATAGATGTGGTGTTCAACAACGCCGGTTATCTCAAGCCAGCCCCGCTCGATGAAACTCCCCTGGAAGATTTGAAGAAACACATTACCATAAATTCAATAGGTACATTCCTGGTCACGAAGGAAGCTTTCAAGATCATGAAGGCACAAGGTATGGGAGGATCATTTGTATTCAACATCACCAAGAACGTCACTAATCCAGGGGAGGGAATGATGTCGTACGGCACCTCTAAGGCGTTTTCTGCCCAACTTTCGAAATACGTTGCACTTGAAGGGGGAAAGTATGGTATCAGGAGCAACGTGGTCAACCCTGATAAGATATTCAGGGAATCCAAGATATGGGAAGGGGGAGTGTTGGAGAACAGGGCGAAAGCAAAGGGGATGACTCCAGATGAATACAAACGAGGGAATCTGCTCCATGTTGAAGTACTTCCAGATCACGTTGCAAACGTGGTCATCCAGCTGATAAAGGACAGCGTGTTTGGGGCTACGACTGGAACAATGATACCGATCGATGGCGGTATAAAATAAACAGAAATTAAGCTCCAGTTGTCAGAAAAAATATTTAAATCTCTTTCATTTTGAAAGACCATGGAAAAAGAACTGAGTGTTGGAGATGTAGCGCCAGATTTTGAACTTCCGTTGGGAACCGGCATGGGCAGACTTTCCAATTACAGGGGGAAGGTTGTGGTCGTTTACTTCTATCCGAAGGACGATACTCCGGGCTGTACAACTGAGGCCTGCAACTTCAGGGACAACTTTGATGACTTCAAGTCGAAGGGAATAGAGGTGATCGGAGTGAGTGTTGATTCAGAGAAATCTCACAAGAAATTCACGGAAAAATACGATCTTCCTTTTTTACTTGCTGCGGACACGTCAAAGGAAATCTCAAGGAAATACAAAGTCCTTGGACTTGGGACAGCTAGACGAGTCACATTCATTGTCAACAGAGAGGGAAAGATCGCCCACATATTCCCTAAGGTGAGTCCCAAGGAACATGCACACGAGGTTATGGGCAAGATAAAGGAACTCGGTCTCGCCTCTTAATACCTACGTCGACCAAACCAACCCTTCTTTTGCTGACCAGTGTCGATAATCGGTTGCTCTATCGGTGCGGCAGGGTTTGGAGGGTTCTGCCCTCCGTCCCTGCTCTTTCTCTGTCTTGACGTTGATATTGCTCTGGCGAAGAAAGCGAATGCTAAGTAGAACAAGAAAGTTATAGCCAGGTAGCTCGTAACGTAATCTACACTGCCCACAAGCAGGAAGAAAATGCTGGTGGAAGACAACAGTACCGGTCCCGAGAATTCCAGGGAGGTGTTGGTCAGTTTGCTGTTGTTGAGAACGTGCACAGTCATATCGACAACATAGAGGCTTGGCGGGAGTTGACCCACATTCCAAGTAAGTGAATAGTTGCCATTTGATCGTGTGAACGTGCCGTTTTCCTTCACGACCGTTTGGTTATTTAGATTGATCAAGGAAAGTTCAGTCGCATTCGTGGCGTTGTAAATTGGCATGCTAAAATTGAAAATGTAGCTTCCGTTGCTTATAGAGTAGTCGTACTT